>NZ_ARPN01000114.1:0-52484 GCF_054966645.1 Pseudoalteromonas sp. SANK 73390 | reverse complement strand
TTTTTTGTTTTTTATAACCTTTTGTTTTAAATTTGTTTTTATTGTTTCAATTAACAGTTATGAAGCATCAATATTTTTGGGGGAATTTTGTTCTTAAAATTTAACTTAATACTAATCAATATATTATGTAAGATTTATTGTTTTTATAGCAATTGCATTAAATAAGGCTAGAATGAGACATATTTTACTACTTGTTCACTGCAATTAAAAAGACGCCTAAATTTAGGAGCCTGAAGTACTTGCAATGAACATGAACTAACGAATGTAATCTAATAGCGTTAAGCTCGACAACCTGCCAAATGTTGCCTGAGAAGCCTGCAATGCTGTCTCGTGCTTAGTTAAATTCGAGATTGCCTCTGCCATATCAATCTCAACCAAGTCTGCTTTGGCAGATTTATTATTTATATCAAGTGCTTGATTTGCAGATAAGATACTTTCAACAGTGTTAGATCTGCCACCTAACCCCGATTGAGTCTGAGAAACAACATTTTTAGCGTTGGTTAAGCCAACCATAGCATCAGCAAGTGCTTGCTGATAATCAACACTACCAAGTGTTGAATCTGTCAGCGCCGTACTCAGATTATCCAATGTATTTAACACATTTTGAGTTGTTGGTTTTTCCAAATCAAAACTAAATGAAGTTGGCGCTGCGCCAGCAAAAGTCATATCCATACCTGCAGCACTTAAGCTATTACCACTAAACGTACCGCTTTGGATGGTTGCGCCACCTTGAACCACATCAAATGTTGTTGCTGATGTAACATTTATAGTGATTGTATTGGCAGTTGCAGGGGCTGCTGGATCAGCGTTATAGTTCGCTTTGTGAAAATTATCAAACGAGCCTTGTTCATTAACATAGACTGTAGCCGTTGCAGGTGCTACTGAGGTGCTATCTATATTCAATCGCTTGCTAACCTTTTCAAACACATCAAAACCATTATCACTAGAGCGTATTTCTACTCCCTCCGCCACTTTAATTTTATGCTGCCCTTGGTCACCCCTGTATGTATATTCATTGGCAACTTGGTCAAATTCATAAGTTTGAGTATTGTCTTGATATCCAGAGAAAATATACCGACCGTCTTCAGATTTTGCATTCATCCAATCAAGCACAGCAGTTTTAATGGTATTGACCTCTGCAGCGATACCCGCCCGGTCTGAGGCCGTTAATGCACCGTTACCTGCTTGTATTGCTAGTTGCTGCGCCTTTAACAACGATTCATTAATATTATCTAGCACCGTTTCTTGCGTTTCAAGACGACTATTCAACATACTGGTATTTTTCGTGTATTGCTCATTAGTCTGAATTCTATCTCCATATAGCAGCGCTCTTGCCATAGCAGATGGGTCATCACTGGCACTTAACACACGCTTTTGTGTACTAACCTGCTGCTGCGATTTATTCACCTCTTGTTGATTGTTCAAGATTGAGTTTAAACTATTTTTATACATCAAATTATTTGATAAACGCATAATTACCTCGCAGCACTAAGTAGTGTATCGAAAACAGATCGCGCTGTTGAAATGATTTGAGCTGATGCCGAATAAGATTGTTGAAAACGTAGTAAATTAGCCGCTTCTTCATCTAAATTTACGCCCGACATTGACTCAAACCACGCTTCTGACTGATTCGCTAACGCTTCAAAAGCAGCACCATTGGTTTTGGCTTGATTGGCCACAACACCAATATCAGTCACTAGCCCAGCGTATGCTTCATTGAAAGTCGCTAAATTATCAGCCACTGCCGTGGTTATCACATCTTTTCGTACTAACTCACTCGATTGTAATTGAGATAAAGCAGAACCATTACGGTTATCATCAAAACCACCCGTGTTAACTTCTAGAGTAAATGTATCACCCGTAGCAGGCTGTCCTTCAATATCAAAGTTAAACCCATAGCCATTAAATGGTGCCCCAGCTTGCGTCAACATATTCTTACTAGGTGGGGTAATCGTGAAAGTACTAGTACCACTGCCATCTGTAATTTGATATTCATTTGCTGTTGCGGTCTTGGTAATGGTGATCGCACCATTTGTCAGTACCGGTGGATTACCTGGCGTGGAAGTCGCATTAAAGCCAGTGCCAATACTCGTTACCTGCCCTGCTGATATAGTACCACTACCCACATTACTCGCACCTGCGTTTGTGCGTATAGGCGATGCTAAAGCCAAGTGATTTGGCCTGTCTGTCTCTAGCGAAATAGAACTTGCCGTTGTAGAATTAAGTTTAACTAAAAAGCTATCATTCACTGCGGCACCCGCAGCAACGGATATGTCCAAACCAAATAAATCAGCGCCCGCTGGAACCGTTGTCGTTGAATTGACAACACCACCGGTCACATTGGCTGTTGTAGGAGTACCAATCACGTTACCTTTGGCATCTATGGCTGCCACTTCAACACTTGTCGCTGTTAAAAAAGTAACTCGAAAATCAGTTGCAGGAACATTTTCGCCCAACCCTGCCTCTACCGTTGCGGTCACTGAGCCTGTACCAGTATTATCTTGATAAGCATAACCTTGTACGGTTGGGATTTTAAAAATGTCTTGCCCCATATTGCCATCAAGGTCCATGCCTAAGCGATTCTGCTGATTAAATGCATCAGCCAAAGCAAGGCCTATTTGCCCAATTTGGTTTTGAGCAGGGTGCAAAATCTCATCTCTAAACGCCAGTAAGCCGCCAATTTTTCCTTTTAGGTTAGCAATATCGACATCTAATGCGACTGCATTGCCATTTGCTACATCCAACTTGAGTTCTTTAACTTCTGGGTCAGGGTCACCATTAAGAGCTAGTGTATTAAACGTACCATTTTCCATAACTAGCGATTGACCAGATCCTAAAAAAACCATCTTTTCACCATTAGGACCATCTATTGTTTCGATATCAACTAACTCAGCAAGATCTTTAATTGCTTCATCTCGCTCATTAAAAACTGAATTAGCAACATTAGAACCCTCTTGTCCTCGGCTCGCTGTAATTTTACTATTTAGATTGCTGATATTTTCAATCAAATTATTTGCTTCACTGGTGTATACATTCAGTTGCTCGTTCACAATCCCTTGTTGATCAAAAACAATACCCGATAAGCGATGCATTTGGTCAACTAAGTTTTGTGAATCAGTCATAAATAAAGAGCGTGTTACAGACGATGAAGGTTGGTTAGCAGCTTCTTGTAAATTATTAAACAAAGAATTGATGCTGGTACTTAGGCTATTCGACTCTTGTGAAAACAAGGTATCAACACGAGATGATTCGGTTACAAATTGCTCATAATAAGACTTACTCGATATGTCTCTATTAAGTTGTTTTTGAGCAAAATCATTAAGTAACCTAACTGTTTCGCCACGACCAACTTGATTGCCAATCATTGTTGTGTGCTCAGTACGCTCTCTAATATACCCTTTGGTATTCATATTAGAGATGTTTTTACTGGTTGTTTGCAGTAACTCGTTACTGGCACGAATGCCGTGACTGCCTATATTCATAAGATCATAGGTCATATCAATTTACTCCTTGGCGGATCAAAGAAGAGAGCATCTGTTTAAACTCTCCACGCTGTAGCACACTTTTAATCTTTTGAGCATAATTTGGGTCCGTGGCATAACCTGCCTCTTGCAAAGCATCAAGGTATTGGGCCGGCTCTTTTACTTTTTTGAGCGCTTGTTCATACCTTGGGTTATTTTGTAAAAAATCGACATAATCACTAATGCTTTCTTTAATAGAATCATATGCTCTAAAGTGTGCTTGCTTTTGCACTGGCAGCCCCTGCTCAAATTCCAGTGTCAGCTTTTTGGCGCTCTCACCATGCCAAGACTTATCAGATTTGATATTAAACAAATTAAAACTACTAGAGCCATCCGGCTTTGCAATCACATGCTTACCCCAACCTGTTTCTAATGCAGCTTGAGCTACCATTACAGCAGGATTCAGCCCTATCTTTTGTGCGGCTTCTTTTGCATGACTCCAAAGGGCCCCAACAAATGACTCAGGGTCTTTAAAATCATCCTGGTTCTCTGATTTATCGGCTGACTTTTGTGCCACATGAGACGTCGCTTCACCATTGGCGATTTTATCGCTTTGTAAGTTTGCATTAGTACGTAAAACAGAAGCTGGCGTATAGCCCTCACCATTGGGAGCTAGTTGTTGAACAATTAGTTCTGCAAGGCCTAAACTCCCTTTTCCTGCAAGCTCAACAGATAACTGCTGATCGTGCATTTCTTCAAAGAACTTGACGCTACTTGAATTAAATGGACTTTCTTTATCTTCCATCGCCTCATTCGCTTTGCGCATACTCTTTAAAAGCATTTGCGTAAAAATCGACTCAAATTGCTGCGCCGCTTTTTTAAGTGCTTCATTAGATGCTTGAGGGTCAGTGCCGCTTTTTAAGGCATCTTGACGTAGGGTATTAAGATCACCTAAATCAAAAAAATTCTGTTTGTCTAACGGATTAGTATTCATCTGCTAACGACACATGTTGAAAATCATGTGTAAATAAATGCAAGAAGTAAGCCAAAAAAAGCCCCGATATTTCGGGGCTAACTGAATGATTAAAAATAAAACTTTAGATGACGACTAATTGACCATTGATAGCGCCAGCTTCTTTAAGCGCTTCAAGAATAGCCATTAAATCACCAGGTGCTGCGCCAACTTGGTTAATAGCACGAACAAGATCGTCTAAGCTTACACCTGGGTCAAACACAAATGCCCGTGAATCATCGGTATCAACATCAATAATACTTTGTTGTGTTACCACCGTTTCACCTTGTGCTAATGCCTGCGGCTGAGCAACGTTTTGCTGCTCTGCAATCGTTACAGTTAAACCACCATGGGTGATTGCTGCAGGCTGCAGCTTCACATTTTTGCCAATAACAATTGTGCCAGTGCGTGAATTAACAATAATTTTGGCATTCGTATCCGCGGGTTTAAACTCTAAGTTTTCAAGTGTTGATAAGTAGGCCACACGCTGGGATGGATCTCTTGGCGCAATAACCCTAACTGAGGCTGCATCTAAAGGCTTAGCACTATTAGGGCCCACTAAAGCGTTAATTGTATCTGCTAAACGCTTTGCCGTTGTAAAATCAGGGCTATTTAAATTAAAGGTAATATGATCACCTTGCGTAAATGGGCTTTTGACAGCACGCTCAACCATTGCTCCATTTGGCACACGCCCCACTGTAGGCGTATTAATGACCACACGACTTCCATCTAACCCTTCGGCACCTAAACCACCCACAATTAGGCTGCCCTGAGCAATCGCATACACATTGCCATCCACACCTTTCATAAAGGTCTGTAATAATGTTCCACCGCGCAAACTCCCTGCACTACCGATAGAAGAAACCGTTACATCAATTTTTTGACCTGGTTTTACAAATGGCGGTAAGTCTGCATGCACAGCAACAGCAGCCACATTCTTTATCTTTGGTTTTAGACTCGATGGCATGGTGATACCAAAACTACTTAGCATTGCTTTAAAACTTTGCTCAGTGAATCGACTTTGCTCACCCGTACCTGGCAGACCAACTACTAAACCGTAACCCACTAACTGATTTGAACGCACACCTTCAACCATACTAACGTCTTTTACTCGTTCGGCACGTACACACTGTGAGAACAAACTACCTAGTACAACACATACTATAAGAAACATTTTCATCGTCTTTACCTTTTAAAATGGCAGTAATGTACTCATAAAGAAACGAGCCAACCACCCAGCGCTTTGTGTTTCTTGATGCTGGCCTTTGCCCGAATATTGGATTCTCGCGTTAGCAATTCTGTTCGACTGCACTGTATTGTCAGCATTTACATCCGCAGCCCTAACCAAACCTTCTAGCCTAATAAACTCTTCACCCGTATTAAGCGTTAACCACTTTTCGCCTCTAATCACTAAGTTACCATTAGGTAAAACTCTCATCACATTGACTGAAATGTTACCAACTAGGCTATTTGACTGATTTGCTTGACTATCTCCTTTAAATGAAGACTCTGATTCCAAACCAAACTGAAGGCTCTCTTTACCTATATTAATAGCAGAACCACCCAATCCAGTCACAGGGTTAAGAGAAGCATCGGTTTCTTTGTCTGTTTGATTATTAGCAGCCTTTGATGCCTGTGTAGACTCTCTCAGTACGACAGTAATAATATCGCCTGTACGCAGTGCCTTCTTATCAGAGTATAAATCATTAGAAAGGTGCTGACTGAATAGCGAACCTGTTGCCACAATAGGATCGGCTTGTTGTTCTGGATACATTGGCGCATAGTATGGGTCATCTCTTTGCACATCAGCGTTTTGTGTTGACACGCATCCTGAAAGTAAAACGGTTACCAAAATTGCTAAGCTAAAATCACGCATACTGCCCCCTAAAAATTATAACTGTTGATTGATGTAACTTAGCATTTCATCTACTGCTGAAATAACCTTTGAGTTCATTTCATAAACTCGCTGAGTTTCAATCAAATTAACTAACTCTTCCGTTACATTTACATTAGATGTCTCTAATGCGCCTTGCACGATTGAGCCTAAACCGTCAACACTCGGATTACCTTGTACCGGTGCACCACTTACAGCAGTTTCGGTATACAAGTTTTGCCCGATTGGTTCTAAACCTGATGGGTTAATAAAGTCGCTAATGACCAACTGCCCTATAACCACATTCTCTGCCTGACCCGCGATTGCCACAGACACTTCACCATCTTGTGACACCGTCACTGATTGTGCATCATCAGGGATATTCATTTGTGGCTGAATAGGAAAGCCAGCACCAGGAGTAACAACTCGCCCTTCTTCGTCTGTGGTAAACTGACCATTACGCGAATAAGCGGTTGTGCCATCTGGCATTTGAATTTCAAAAAAACCAGGCCCTTGTATCATCCAATCTAACGAGTTCTCAGTACTAAGCATATTACCTTGTGAGAAGTTCTTTTGGTTTGCTACCACTTTAGAGCCCGCACCTAGCATCAAACCAGAGGGCAGCTCGGTATCTTGAGAGGATCGGCCGCCAGGTTGATTAATATTTTGATAAAGTAAATCTTCAAATATAGCACGGCTTTTTTTGTATCCAACTGTGCTCGCATTCGCTAAATTGTTGGAAATAACGGCTATGTCAGTTTGCTGGGCGTCTAAGCCTGTTTTACTGATCCACAATGCTGGGTTCATAATATCTACCTCACTTGGTTAGACGATACGCAGTAGAGACACGTGACGCTCGTCTATCTCTTCCGCTGTTTTCATTAGTTTCATTTGCATTTCAAACTGGCGTTGATGATTGATTAAATCAACCATCTCATGCACGGGATTTACGTTAGAACGCTCTAACGTGCCGCTCATGACTCGTGCAGTTGGCGAAATATCGCAAAACCCACACAAACCATTCACCAGTGTTTCTTCTTTTGGCCTGAACAAACCGTCATTGCCTTTTTCTAATTGGCTATTGTCTGCTTCAATAATTTTTAAGCGATCTACCACTTCCATAAAATTAGCGGGTGCGCCTTGAGGACGAATTTGAATTGAGCCATCATCACTAAATATCACTTTATCAACAGGTACTGGCAAGATAATTGGCCCACCTTCGCCAACAACTTGACGTCCATGACTGGTGATCAATGCCCCATCTGCACGAATATTAAAATTACCTACTTTGGTGTATGCTTCATTTCCACTTTCATCCATTACGCTGATCCACGTTTTTTGTGCAACGGATATATCTAAATCTCTACCAGTTTCTACAACAGGGCCTGCTGTCATATTAGTACCAGGGCGTTCTTGCATCGCAAAAACACGTGTTGGTAAACCTTCACCGAAAGCTTGCATAGAACGCGCTTGCGCAAAGTCGGCTTTGAAACCAGTCGTATTGGCATTGGCAAGATTATTGGCTTTTATCGCCACACCTCGCAAATTCTGCTTAGCACCGGACATCGCCACATATAGCATTTTATCCATCGTTCTGGCCTAAATAATTTTTCATATAATGAATAAAGCAATTTTAGTGCCAGAAAAACACAGCCAATATAATAAGAACTGCCAAAGATATGACGGAAATATAGAAAAGATATGACCACAAAAAAGCCGCAAAAAATTGCGGCTTTTTTATCAAACTGAACCTATCGGATCTGTAAGATGTTTTGTTGAATGGTTGAGTTAACTTCAAGTGCTCGAGAGTTAGCCTGAAAGTTACGTTGTGCACTGATCAAGTCAACCAACTCATTGGTTAAATTAACATTTGACTGCTCTAATGCAGATGAGTTAATTGTACCTAAAGTTCCAGAAGCTGGCTCTCCTGCAATTGGCTCACCAGAGGTTAGACTCTTTTTCCAAGACGTATTTCCTACTTGCTGTAGGCCTTGAGAATTGGAAAAACGAACCATAGCAACTTGACCCAAGAAAGTAGAATCGCCATTACTGTATGACGCCACAATTTTACCATCAGCGCCAATATCAATGCCTGCTAATCTGCCAACCGTTGCGCCATCTTGTTCCAATGCTTTTACTTCAAAACGACTTGCGTATTGCGTTGGCAGCTTATTCGTGGTGTTAGCCTCATCACGCCAATTGACAATTACATCGTTAGGAAAAGTCGCGCCATTGCCTAGTAGTTCAGACAACCCTGGATTACCGCCAGCCACCAAGCCTGGTATTGTCAATGCATTAAAAGTCGTGCCCGGTGCCACTGCATTATAAAGGGGTGGTGCTGCAAGCGGGTCAGCGACTGTTGCGCTAGGTAAACCGCTTGAGTCAAAACGAAACATAGAAATAGGTGTACTAGCCACAGGCGTTACAGCTTCAACTTCATCACCTCGATGGTTAAACTGTTTACCATCCATGGTGGCATAAACACTCCAGTCATTGTCGGCTGTTTTTCTAAAAAATAGCTGCATAACATGCGGCTCACCTAGTGAGTCGTATAATGTAGTAGAGGTTGATGAATTATACGACGCTGACTGATTTGGGTCAAAAGCCAGCGTAGGAACCGAGGCCCGTGAGTCTAGATTAAATGATGTATAGACATTATTAGTGGCACGCGGTGACCCTGATGCATCAGGAATTTGCAACGCCGTTGAGGTACTTAAGCTCACTGATGTAGTATCACCAGTACTTGCATCAACTGGAAAACCTTGTAAAAAATTACCTTTGGAGTCAACAATAAAGTTATCTTTATTTAACTTGAAAGCCCCTGCTCGCGTGTAAGCATAATCTTGCGAGCTTAAATCTTCACTGGTGGCAAAATATCCTTCACCCGTAATGGCCAAATCTAAAGAGTTTTGTGTAAACTTTAAAGACCCTTGGTGAAATTGTTGCGCAACCATCGTTGTTTGTGCACCATCACCATTTTTAGTGGCACCCGCACTGAATACAGATGCTGCATATACGTCAGAAAACTCAGCCCTAGACTCTTTAAAGCCTGTGGTATTTACATTAGCGATGTTATTTGCAGTCGTATCCAAATCTTTTTGGGCCGCTGCTAAACCGGTTAGTGCTATATTGAAACTCATGTTCTCACCTCTATTTACTTAAGGTTAAATCTGTTACTTAAATATTTATGCTATTTCGGCGACATCAGTGAGTCTCACTGCACCCGCTTTAGTATTAATAATGATGCCATTGGCGCCATTTATATTAACACTGTCAATATTTTTAAATGTTGCCATGGGTAAACTAGAAAACTGCCCATTAACACTGCCCTCAGCTTTTACTGAATATTCACCTTCAGGCATTGTTGTGCCATCGGAGTTCTTTCCATCCCATTCAAAGCGAACAGCACCTGCAGGCTTACTACCTAAGTCAATTTGTCTAACAAGCTGATTTGTATCGTCATAAATGCTAATAGTTAACTTCTCTACAGGTGACTGAGCAATGACTGAACCTTTAGATAATCCATCAGACCCAAACTCAATTGTATCAGACTCTAGTAACGCCTTTTTACCAACTAAAGTTGAAGCTTGCAGTGCCGAATTAGAGGTCATTGACGCAGATAGTTGCTCAAACTTACTATTGAGATTTGAAATACCTTCAGCCATAGTAAAGTTAGTCATTTGCGCGATCATTTGATCGTTATCAGCAGGCTTACTTGGGTCTTGAAAAGACAACTGTTGAGTTAACAATGAAAAGAAGTCTTCCTGAGTTAACTCATCACTTTTCTCTTCTGGTTTCTTTTGCTCAGACCAACGAAGAGAATCCATATATGTTGAAGGTGATGCCGCATTAATATCATTACTCATCAGCTATACTCCCGTTAGCGCTGACCAAGCAGTAAGGTTTTGCTAAGCATTTGCTTAGCAGCGTCTGCTACTTGTACATTAGTTTGATATGAGCGTGATGCTGAGATCATATTCGTCATCTCTTCAACCACATTCACATTTGGCTTATAGATGTAACCATCCTTATCTGCACTTGGGTGATTAGGATTATATTCAACTTGTAGAGGCTTATCGCTTTCTACTACTCCCAATACCTTAACCCCAACTGACGCTCCTAAACTGGTTGGGTCTTGTATAGAAGACGCCTTAGTTAACTCAGCGGCAAATACTGGATGACGAGCTCGGTAAACTTTATCCTGACTCGAACTGACACTATTTGCGTTTGAAATGTTACTGGCAGTCGTATTCAGGCGAATGTTCTGAGCACTCATACCTGAACCTGCTATATCAAATACGTTATATAAACTCATAGTAATTACCCTTGACCTTGACTACCAATGGCTTTTTTCAAGCCCTTAAACTTACCAGATAGAAATCGCAAACTAGCTTGGTACTCTAATGAGTTTTGTACATACAAGTTTCGTTCCACTTGTACATCAACCGAGTTACCATCACCTGTATCTGTTTGATTTGGATTACGAAATAACTCAACCCCTCCGGTCAGTTTGCTACCGCCACTGAGGTGATTTTCGTTTGTTCGAACCATGCTGTTGCCACTTTGCTGACTAGACTTTGCCGCTTTAAATGCCTGCCCAAAATCAATATCTTTCGCTTTATATCCAGGGGTGTCAGCATTGGCTATATTACTGGCTAAAAGTTCAGCACGCTGTGAACGAATAAGCATAGTATGGGGATGTACGCCCAAAGCCTTATCAAAACTAATTGCCATAACACAACTCCAAAAATTTGACTCTATGAAGTTAAAGCAAAAGGTGGGCCAAAAATGAAAATGGCGGAGAAACCGCCATAGACTATTGTTTTTTCTGGTAAATTATCCCTGGATTACAACGTATCATCTCAAATGAATCGCTTAATCCAGCCATTGATTCTGAGGCACCAAGGAATAAATACCCTTTGGGGTTTAGTGCTTGAGCAAATTGAGAAATAATTTTTGCCTTTACATCTGGTGAAAAATAAATGAGTACATTTCGGCAAAAAATAACATCAAATTTCCCCATCAACGCGTAAGAATCCAGCAAGTTTAGGTGCCTAAAGTTCACCATCTTTTTAACAGGATCGACAACTTGCGCCATGCCATTGCCACTGTCTTTAAAAAACTTCTTCCGACGTTCAGCAGACAACCCTCTCGCTAAAGCCAGAGCATCATATTCTGCGTTTTTGCACATATCTAACATGGTATTAGAGATGTCAGTGCCTGTTATTTGTACACCCATTTTCAAAGACCCTGCACTTTTGCTTTGATGCTCACTTGCAGACATAGCAATAGAGTAAGGCTCTTGGCCAGAGGAACTGGCTGCAGACCAGATTTTGATAGGTCTACGCAAGTCATTAAACTCAGGAAAAATTTTTGTTTTTAATAACTCAAACGGATAGGCGTCACGAAACCATAATGTTTCATTCGTTGTCATTGCATCCACGACTGCGGCACGTAATTGCCGTTCATGTGGACTAAGCGTTTTGCTCACCAATGCTGATAACGTATCAACCCCAAATCTTGCCATTAGGGGGGCCAAACGACTTTTAACTAAATAAAGCTTATTATCGCCTAGCACAATACCGCACTGCTGCTCTAGAAAAGTTCTAAACTGATCATATTCGCTTTGTTGAAGATGCTTATTTTCCAATGTATTACCGCCATTCATTAGTCACAGTGAACCCACTTTTTCACGGCTGCTGCCAATTCATCAGGGTTAAACTTTGCGATAAAATCATCAGCACCGACCTTTTGGATCATTGCCTGATTAAATACTCCACTCAAAGAAGTATGCAGGATAACATGCAATGGTGCCAATTTTGGATCTGCTTTTATTTCTGCAGTGAGCGTATATCCATCCATTTCTGGCATTTCAACATCAGAAATCAATAAGCCAACACGCTCAGTAATGTTATTCTGGCAATCCATCTCGGCAATTTCACGCAACCTTAGCAATGCTTCTTTACCATTTTTAGCTAGTTCAGTTTGCACTCCCAGCGGTTCAAGCGCTCTTTTAACTTGGTTTCGAGCAACAGCTGAATCATCAGCAATGAACACAATTCTCTCACCCAAGTCTTTTTGCATCTCACCATCAGAAACGATATCTTGGCTAACCTCTGTATTTACAGGACAAATCTCGTTGAGAATTTTCTCAACATCAAGAATTTCAACCAATTCATTTTCTATTTCTGTTACCGCAGTAAGATAGGAATAACGACCAGCCCCCGATGGCGGTGGCATTATTTTCTCCCAATTCATATTAACGATACGCTCCACAGCACCAACCAAAAACCCCTGAACTGAACGATTATACTCTGCGATAATTATAAAGCAGTTATGTATATCTTCAATTGCAGGACCCCCTACAGCGAGTGACATATCGATCACAGAAATAGTTTGCCCACGAATGTGCGCAACGCCCCTAACAAATGAATTTGATTTAGGCATACTAGTTAGTGGCGGGCATTGCAGCACTTCACGTACTTTAAAAACGTTAATGCCAAAACGCTGTCGACCCTTAAGCCTGAATAGCAATAACTCTAGGCGGTTTTGCCCAACCAACTGAGTCCGTTGGTTTACTGAGTCTAAAATACCTGCCATTTCAATCTCCTACCTTTAATAATGCTTAACGGAACGATACTTGCAGACGTTAATGAAGAAACAATAACTCTTGAAGAGGTGTCACAATTAACGCAAAATCTTTATACCCTTTTTCACATGATAAGCATAGTCGAAACATCATGAGTTTGTTAAAAAAAACCAAAACTTCAGCGTTTTTCACCACAATGGTATACATTCTACTCAGTTGTGAAGTTTATGCCCAAGGTTTCAATAATCAAGCACTCGAGGAAGCTGCTCGTTCATATATCTCAAGTCTAACAATCACTAAGCCCGACTCTAATTTGCAAATTTATGCAATACCCTTAGATTCGAGACTTGCCACACGCCAATGTAAAACGCCACTGGACGTATCGACTAATGCCACACCACCATTTAATCGACAAGTCACTGTACAACTTAAATGTGACGACTTATCTGGTTGGACTCAATATGTACATATTCGCATAGAAGAATTATTCCCAGTGATTGTAAGTAAAGAAATGATCAGCAAAGGAGAGCTTTTAACTGAGCAACACTTGAAACTTGAATATCGACCTAAACACTTTGTGAGATCATCTTATATTGAAGATTTTAATTTATTGATTGGTAGCCGAAGTAAGCGTACTCTAAGAGAAGGCATGCCCATAGGCATGAATCAAATTTGTATGGTTTGCAAAGGCGATATTGTGAACATTTATGCTAAAACACCGACTTTGACTATAAAAACATCAGGTATAGCATTGCAAGACGGTAATTTAGGTGAACAAATTCGGGTTAAAAATCAAAAGTCTGGAAAGATAGTGTCTGGAAGAGTAAAAGATGTTGATTCTGTTGAGGTGAATATCTAAAATTTTTGCTAAAGTTATAGTCACAGACGCCGATATATTAGGCAAGAAACTTTATTTGGGTCATGGTCATGGTAAATAACGTAAAAGGTCAATCGCAAACAAACAGCGCGCTTAATAATATTAAGCAACAAAAAGCTGAGTTGCAAAAAAATGATGTCAACGCGAATAGCGCACCTTCTAAAGCGCCACAAAAAGCGGCTGCAGATTCTGTAAGTTTGACACCACAAGCGCGTCAACTCAAAAACTTACAAGACAAAGCACAAGAAGCGCCAGCCTTTAACAGCGATAAAGTCGCTGAACTGAAAAAGGCCATTAGCGAAGGTAAATATCAGGTTGATGCTGAAAAGTTAGCGAAGAATATTGCCGCATTTGAGTTTGATATGTATGGATGATCAGCTAAACCTTTGTGTCCATAAGCTAGACAAACAGCTCACTCATTTATCAACTTTGACCCAGTTGCTAGATAGTGAGCTTAAGTCATTGGCAGCAAGAAAAGGTGATGGACTCAAAGATTTAGCAAGAGAAAAACTAACACTACTTAACAATATTCAAAAGCTAGATAAAGAGATATCTGGTTTTGATAAGTACTTATTTGAACAGGAAAAAGCTAAAGTAATTACTGCAAAGATAGAAAGCCTGCTGATAGAATGTAAACAAAAAAATGAAGTCAATGCTCAAGCTGCCCACCAAGCCAACCTCAGTATTAAAGACCTGAAGGAAATTTTAATTGGTGCTCCATCATCCGTCACATATAGCCAAGACGGTGCTGTTGTTTCTCAAAATAATGAACTAGTTAAAAACCTTAAAGCTTAATGTTTAAAGGCTCTATCTTCACAATTGTTCCGATTAAAGCCTCTCATAACGTGTTCAATCGGCACTTAATAATAAGTAACTCGCTTAATTTTTCTTGGCTTCGCTTGGCTTATATAAAGGTCGTGAACACGCTTCATATCTAACTCTAGCTCTGTAACGTATGTATCACCTGCAGCATAGCTTTTCACAACTTTAGCGCCACGGATCACCCCTCTCACTTGACTTTTTAAGCCATCACTTTGGGCTACAGCACCTTTAACAGTCATACTAGACGTGACGCTCTGACCATACACTTGCTCCGTTAGTTCACGGTATGCTTCAAGTTTTGAGACCTTAACTGCCATTAACATTTTCTGTGAACTGCTTATACCAGGCTGTGCACTCAGTGGTGCATACCCTATTGCTTTTAACACAGGGTAGTTATCAGGTTGTACATACTCGTATTCAATGTGCTTATCAAATAAACTACTACAGCCACTTATAAAGCACAAAAGCACCACTATACTTATAAGACCGACTCGGTTTGTTTGCTTTTCGATATTCATGGTTGATCACCTTACAAGATTACTAGTATTTATTTATGCACAATTCTTGCCATAAATTGTGGTACATGATTTGCTTCTAACTCAGTATAATATTTTTGAGGCGCTAATTATGATTAAGGCTATCACTTTACTTGCACTTATTTGTATCAGTACTGCTGTCAAAGCAGAATGGTATGAAGTTGTTGGTTATGCAAGTACTCAAGGTCGCGATGTTGCTCAAGCAAGACAAGCAGCCGTCAAAGACGCTATAACACAAGCACTTATTTTTTCTGGCGCAACCGTAAGTAGCGTGCAAAGCGTGGCCGATGGCATATTAAGCCAAGATGAACTAAAAATTCAATCTCATGGTGAAATACAGCAAGTCAACTTAGTAAGTGAAAATAAGGAACAGGACCAATACAGCGTTACTCTTCACCTAGATATTTATACAACGCAAGGTAAGTGCCTTGAACAGCAATTTAATAAACAGATAGCCATTACTCAAAGCCAATTGACACAGCCGCACCAAGCTCGTATGGGTCAAATATTTGACATCGCTAAATCTACCTCTCAAAGGCTGTTTAATACCTTGAATGAGCGGACAAATACTATAAAACCAATTCCATACCTTAATATCTCAATAGACGTAACAGAGTACTTCTCTCAGCAATTTAACTATAATCCTTTGCTTATCGAAACAATCGCAATGAACAGTAATAGCCAATATGTTTTATTAAGCCAGATTACTGATATTGCTGATACAGATAAACTAAACAGTGAATATGCTTTTTGGCAAAGTGATAAATACGCAAGAAGCTTTAAAATCGACTTTGCTTTGTATGATGCGCTGACCTATGAAAGAGTCTGGCAGCAGCACTATGCTACACAGGGGGTTTGGCCTTTTGAAAAAACAAAATTAATAGATGTGCACAGTGAAAAGTTTTGGAACTCTCATTATGCTCAAGAGATCCAGGAAGTATTTAATAAAGTCAGCCAAGATATGAATGCAGCTGTCTCTTGTATTCCAACCAAAGGAAAAATCTTATATTTAGATAATGATCAGGTAGTGATTAACCTTGGAAAAGCCCATGGTTTAGAGGCTGGAAAAATACTCTCCATCATGCATCAGAGCAGCATCATCACCAGTAAAGGTTCGGTGATAAATTCCACGATGCAAACTATAGAGCAAGTAAAAATCATTAACGTAAATATGCAAAGCGCAACAGCCGTTAATTTAAATTCGCGCCCGTTAAGTAATATACAGATCAATGACATAGTTCAAATCAAAGTGAAAAGTGCAGAAAGCTTTTTACTTGACAATTAACCTTATAGCTGCACTAACCCATTAAGCGCAGCTAAATTTCTTTGAATAGATTTTATTGTAAATATTTATTTTCAATTACTGAACTACTTATCTTACGAATCATTTAAGGTTTCACTGACCTAATAAATTTTGAGCGCCAAGTAAACGCTTTAAAACAACAAGAGCAAACAAAGGCTTTGACTTGATAAAAGTGAATCTTAATATAATTTAAGGGTATGTATAATAAGGTAGGTATATTGGCGGCCCCTGCAAGAATCGAACTTGCAACCGTCCCTTAGGAGGGGACTGTTATATCCATTTAACTAAGGGGCCACTACGGCTGGAATTATAGCCGTAGGTTCTATTATATTTCAATGCTTTTTTATAAAAGTCAGCCACTTAATGTAGTTAAATAATATTCCTCATCTTGCCCCTGACAATGCAATATCTGCATTATGTAACACGTATGCAGGTACCATTTTACGCGTGCTAGCGACCACTTGTTTAGAATCAATATCAATAACACGCGCATTAACTTCCACACCAGTGCTTCTGTATATCATGGTGCCAGAAAGCACATGACTGGCGATTTTTTTACTTGTCAGCGCTTTAGAGCTTCTGGAAAAAGAAAAATCCCCGCCTTTTGTCACCGACACTGACTGAGTCGCTTTAAAGTCCACGACACCGTACCCAAATTTTTGCAGTTGGTGAATGAAGGTTTCAGCAAGCTGATTACCAAGCTGATTTGTTGTACGTAAGTTATTATCAAAGTCTACAAAAGATGTGACCGCGATATTTACCTCTTGCTCAGAATACAAAGTATCTACAAGTTCCAAAGCCATTTGTTCAACATAATTAGCCAACTGTAAGTTATGTATTACGGGACTAAAGCGACGTGAATTTGGCAAGCTCTGTAGCTCATCTGCTTGCTGCTGTTCATGGGCTTCACGATAGAGCACATCAATTTGACTGGGCGCTACTTGCTGCTGTGCAATTGATGCTTGAGTATTATTTAATAATTGGCAACCACCTAAGGTAAATGCCATTGCTATCAACAGATAATTTTGCTGCTTCATTTCACACCTCAATTACTGGTTTTTTTCAGTAAAATGCCATCCGTTCTATAACTATTACCCAAAGCATCAACAACTTGCTGAGGGATAAAACCCTGTGCGGAACCAACCACGGCTTTACTGTTAATACCTACGATTCGAGCATTAACTAATACACCACCTTGATGATTAACTAAAGTGCCCGCTAAAACATATTGAAAGCTATGTGTTTCATTAAGCTCCAAATAATCACGACTAAAAACAAAGTCACCTTGTGGAGTTACTCTCATGTAGTCTGTCGTTTTAAAGTCAACTACAGATACACCAAATTTATGTAATTCATGCATAAAGCTTTCTGAAAGTTGGTTACCTAATAAGGTCCCCTGATCATAATCATCATCTAGGTAGACAAAGCTTGATACTGCCAAAGGTGTTTTTGCATTCACATATTGCAAGTTTTCTACCAAGTCTTGCATTATTCCACGCACATAATGGTTGATGTTCTTGCGGCTCACATTCGCTCTTTGGCTGACTAAATTTGGCATTGCGTTACGAGATTGGAATAGTTCCTTTGACGTGTTGGGTGCTATAACGCCACGTTGTGCATTATTATTGCCCTGAACTTGCTGGCTCTGAGAACCAAAGTTGTCCAGCATGTTTGCACAGCCAACGCTCAATGGTAATAGCAAAAGATACAAATAATTCTTCATTGTATGTTCCTCATCAATATTCACTGCGATAGATAAACCCATCGCGTTGCTGTATTTTTTCATCTGACCACATCACGTTCACTGGAATCTCAGTGGTCGCAGCAGAAACAACTCGACCATTTTGCGTATCTATTAGTCTTGCGTTAACAATATAAGCATGTTGCTGCTGGGTTAAAGTGCCTGCCACTACAAAGTCAATACTCTGGCGCTCACGTAAATTCTCAATATTTCGACTGAGCATACTATCTGCACTGTCTAACAGAGATAGCTGATTTTCTAATCGATGCTCCACGATGTGATAACCCAATTGTGTAAATTGGGTCAATAGACTCTCTTGTATTTGTTGGCTTAGACCTGCAGCTTGTTGGGTTGCAAGTCCCTCTCCTAGGCCTTCAGCCTTAAAAAAACTCATTACTGCAATGCGGGCATTGCGCTTACGAACACCTGATATGTTACTGAGCTGAACACTAAGATCACTCACATATTGATGAACAGTATAAGATGCCATCTTTTTCTCGGGTGTAATATAAAGAGGGTGTTGCTTGTTTACATACCCTATGTTTTGGCACCCTGAAAGACCAATGCATAACAAAAATAGAACTAAGCGCATTTTTATTAAACCTAAACAAATAACTCTGTTTAAATAAATGCAAAAACCATACCTAAATATTAATTACAGTTTGGTTTTCGTCGTTTGTTCACTCGAAAGGCAAACAATACAGTTTATTGATTTTAGCTTAAGGTTGCGACATGCTTCTAGAGCCAACTTTTTGTCTGAGTAACCACCAGCTTTTAAACGATAAAATGTCATATTATTTATTTGTGCGGTTTCAATGTTTAAATTTTCACTTAATGTGTCTGGCAACTTTGATTTCAAATTTGGAATTAAATTATCTAGCCTGTTTTTTTGTGTTACAGCGCTTAATTGCAATGTATATTTAGGAGTCATTTTAGGTAACGACTCTAATTTCTCAGGTGTCATTTGTGACTCTTTTCTAGCCTGCTTTGCTGCTGTTACTTGTGTTACCTTTTTACGGGGTTGCTCGCTTGCGTACGTACCCTTATTACCATTTTCACTATTGATTTGCTGTTTAACTAAGCTATCAAGCTGAGTTATTAAAACGCTTAGATCTTTCTCTATACGCAATAACCTTGCCACGCCAGCTTTTGCCTCCTGCCACTGCCTAGCAGACTCTTGCAATTGCTCTAACTGTGTTCTAGTCAATGTTACTTCTTGTTCTTCAGTGTTTTTTGTACTTGTGCAGGCACTGCTAACAACAATAAATAGCAATCATAACGAGCTGCCATATTTGCAAGTTTATTTTATGCACCATTTATTCCTTCTTTAAATTAGTACCGAATCAACGTGTGCAAAACATTACACGTTAATCCATGTTTTTCTACCTGTTCGCAGTCAGACACTGCATTAGCAACCGACTTTTTCGTGTAGCTTAAAGCTAGAATGTATTTTTCTTGCTGCGGATCGTATGTGTAAAAAGGTTGATAAGCATCTAACTTATTTATTTTATTACTGATCAAAACAAAGTATGTTTTTAAAATGGGTAAAGACGAAAACTCACCTAAGCTTGCCACCACACCATCCACTTTACTTAGCGCTTGCAATGACAGGTTTACTTCAGAAAGTACCTCCCCTTCATTCGGTAGTTCAACATGAACCCGCTGCTTTGCTTTAAGACTTTTTTGTTCCATTTGAGATTGCTCAACTGTTGCTGTGTATTCGCCTGGTTTCAAACCTGTCAATAAGTAATAGCCATCATAAGCCGACTCTGTACTTGCAACTTCACTGCCTTTTTCATCTATTAACTTTACTTTGGCATACGGCAAAACTTTGCCATCGGCTAAATATACACTTCCCTCTACTTCGCTTGAGTTTACTAATGGAAAGTCGATGTATTCCACATATCCAGCTCTTGGTGTAATAGAAACCCCCTCATGCGCAGGGATAATAAATGGCTCGGCTATGCTAGTCTCATCCAATACAATATCTGTTTGTCTATTTATTTGCATACTCGTCAATATAGCTACACCTTTTGCATTGGTAACAGCATGCCGATAAGCTTGCGATGCATGTACTTTTACATCTTTTATTAGTTGCTCTGTCGCATCAAATTCACCATTATTGTTCTCATCCAAAAATACCCTCACAAATGATTAATATCCGCCTTCAAGCTTCGTCTTTTCTCTTGCCACTGCAAACGATACATTTTCCGCTCAGAAGAGTTATTGATAACATACTCCTTCGCTGTTCGTGTACGTCCATCAAACACAATACGAGTGGGAGATATGAGTAAATTAGTCGATACACTAAAACTATTTGCCAAAGTTAAAAAGAATGACAAAAAATTTCAAATAAATCACTTACTCTATAAGCACTTGGCATGACTGCGACATGGTTCGCAATATATAGCACACTTTTTCTGCATCTCTTTTATGGCTAAATGGCCCTGCCACAGCGCGATAATATTCTATATTCCCTTTGGTAAAACCACTGACTTGATAAGTCATCACTGTCGCGAGTTTAGGGTGGCGTTTTTTAAACTGCGCTAAATAAGAATCAGCCCGTGATTTTTGCATGAACATTGCTAATTTAACGAAAGACTGCGGCTGTGCGTCACTCTCTTTATCTGCAGCAGCATGAGTCACTTGCTGTAAATCACTCCTTAGCTCAGAAGGGAGCGCTTCTAAATCGGCTTGTGATGCAACTAGCCTTATTAGTAGTGCTAAATCATTTTCCATTTCACTAAGGCGAGTGATACTGTCTTGGCTATTCTGCCATTGCGTTAAATAAGGCTGTACTTCGGCTTTAGTGACAAATTGCGTGTCTTCACTCCTGTTCATATCTATCAAGGAACAAGAAACACTTAACAAGCCAACCAGTAAGGATAAAACGAATTTTTTGGCATCTAACATCTTCATGCTCCCTTAATACTTCAAAAAGGCAATATTCCTTGTGTATTCAAAAGCAAAAAAAGTGCCATAAAGGCACTTTTTACAGTCAAAAGATTATATAACCCACTATTTACATTCGACGCGGCTAGTATTAAAGCAAAGATTTAATATGTGCTTTCAAATCGCTACTGAATTCACTACGCCTTAATGCATATTCAACATTAGCCTGTAAATAGCCTAATTTGCTGCCGCAATCATGGCTTTTGCCTTTCATTGCATAAGCTTGAACTTTCTCTTGCTCCATTAGCATTGCGATAGCATCAGTTAGCTGAATCTCACCACCTGCGCCCAAAGGAGTTTTAGCAAGCAGTGGCCATATTTCTTTACTCAATACATAACGCCCAACCACCGCCAGATCAGACGGCGCATCTTCAATCGCTGGTTTTTCAACCAAAGTATACAAATCTGCACTTTCACCCGCTGTTAACGTCACATCACCAATATCGGCAATACCGAACTTGTCAACATCTTGGTGCGCTACAGGCTCAACCATGATTTGGCTTTGACCTTGCTCTATAAATCGCTGGATCATTTGTGCTAAATTGTCTTTTGATAAATCACTGGCTGCTTCATCAATTAATACATCTGGCAGCATAACCACAAACGGCGCATCACCAATAATCGGTCTGGCACAGTTGATTGCATGGCCTAAGCCTTTAGCCTCACCTTGACGAACATGAATAATGGTCACGTCTTTTGGGCAAATAGCCTGAACTTCTTCTAAAAGCTGGCGCTTTACACGCTTTTCCAAAGTTGCTTCAAGTTCAAAACTAGTATCAAAATGATTTTCTATTGAGTTTTTACTGGAATACGTTACCAATACAATTTCTTTAACCCCTGCCGCGACCGCTTCATTAACAACATATTGAATAAGTGGCTTATCAACGATAGGCAACATTTCTTTTGGAATTGCTTTAGTTGCAGGCAACATTCTTGTGCCTAAACCGGCAACTGGAATAACGGCTTTCATTTTCTCTCCTAAATGGCCACGGGTGCTTTAATATGTGGATGAGCTTGATATCCTTCAAGCTCAAAATCTTCAAAGGTAAAAGCAAATATATCTTTTACATTGCGGTTTATATTCATCGTTGGCTTTGCAAATGGCGTACGAGATAGCTGCTCATCGACTTGCTCTAGGTGATTCAGATACAAATGCGCATCGCCAAAGGTATGAATAAACTCACCGGGTTGTAAATCACAGACCTGTGCCACCATCAATGTCAGTAGCGCATAACTGGCTATATTAAAAGGCACTCCTAAGAAAATATCGCCACTACGCTGGTATAATTGACAAGAAAGCTTGCCATCTAAAACATAAAATTGAAATAAAGTATGACATGGAGGTAAAGCTTGCTTACCCATGGCAGCATTTTCTTTTGGTGTATACTGCGTATCGGGTAATAATGCGGGGTTCCAAGCACTAACAATAAGACGCCGCGAGTCTGGATTGTTTTTTATTTGTTCAACCAAGTCTTTTATCTGATCAACCACTTGCCCAGTTTCACCGGTCCAAGAGCGCCATTGCTTGCCGTAAACTGGGCCCAGTTCACCTTCATCAGTTGCCCATTCATCCCAAATTTTCACGCCATTTTCTTGCAAATAAGCAATGTTTGTTTCGCCTTTCAAGAACCAAAGTAATTCGTGGATAATCGAGCGCAAATGACATTTTTTCGTTGTTACTAATGGAAAACCTTCTTGCAAGTCAAAGCGCATTTGATAACCAAATACACTCATCGTGCCTGTGCCAGTACGGTCTTCTTTTTTGGTGCCATGCTCTTTTACATGGCGCATCAAATCTAGATATTGTTTCATAATGACTATCTTATTTATTTTTTATTGACTCTGGCTGTACTTTGTATGCCCACACCATCAGTGCAGCGCCGGCAATTACCATAGGCAATGACAATATTTGCCCTTGAGAAATCATGCCTGCATACAAGCCAATATGCGCATCAGGCTCTCTGAAATACTCTATCACAAAGCGAAATACACCATAACCGAGCAAGAATAAGCCTGCTATGCTTCCCGCTGGTCTTGGTTTTTTAGCGAACCAGACAAGCATAATAAATAATACTAAGCCTTCAAAAAGCGCTTCATACAATTGCGATGGATGTCTTGGTAATGGTCCACCTGTCGGGAATACAAACGCCCAAGGTACGTCGGTCGTTCGACCCCAAAGCTCACCATTAATAAAGTTACCTATTCTTCCCGCCATAAGGCCAACTGGCACCAGAGGTACAACAAAGTCACCAACGGATACAATTGACTTTTTGGTTCGTAACGCAAATACAATGATGGCTGTGATCACACCCAATGCACCACCATGAAAAGACATACCACCTTGGTCAATTCTAAATAAATATAATGGATTCTCTATAAAATATGAAAACTGATAAAACAACACATAACCAATTCTTCCACCTAAGATCACACCTAACATGCTGTAAAACAGCAAATCACTAACTTGCTCTTTGGTCCAGCCTGAGTTGGGCTTTTCGGCTTGCCTATTTGCCATCCACATAGCAAACAAAAAACCAATTAAATACATCACGCCGTACCAACGCACGCTCAATGGCCCTATTGAAAATATAATGGGGTCAATCTGTGGAAACTGCAAAGCCATCGCTTTCCCTTAACTAATGATCATGTGAGTGGCGATGACTAACAGCAACGCCGCGAAAATTTTCTTGATTGTCGAAACCGGTAAAAACTGAGTCGACTTAGCACCTACTGGTGCCATAAACCAAGACGTTAATACAATACCAAACAATGCTGGTAAATAGATAAAGCCAGCAAAACCTTGTAAAATAGTATAATGAGCACTTCCTGATGTAATATATCCCAACGAACCAAATAAGGCGATGACAATGCCACAAGCCGATGCACACCCAATTGCCTTTCTAATATCTAAAGAAAAGTAACTAAGCAAAGGTACAATTAAAGCACCACCCCCTATTCCTATCATTGCTGATAAGCCACCCATCATAGTCGTGAACATTGACAGAACCGGTCCACTTGGGAGCCTTCGTATAGGTGCAGTCTTTTTGGAGCTACTATAGAGCATTCTAATTGCTATCAGCACCACACTGGTAGCAAATATACCGCGTATAATTGGCTCTGGCAGTAGTGCAGCTAAAAAGCCACTAATTAACGCCCCTACTGCAACCCCTCCCATTACAAAAGGAGCAATATCCCATGGCACATTGCCATTTCGGTGATGTGCTAATGCAGACGAAGTAGAGGTGAATAAAATAGATGCTAAAGAAGTAGCAATAGCCACTAAAACTATTTGTGACTCTGGAACAATATTAAAATAACGTAAAATACTGGATAAAATGGGGACAATTACTAGCCCGCCACCGATCCCCAGTAACCCTGCAAGAAAACCAACAACACTTCCAAGTAATGCGCAACTGGCTATCAGCAAGATAACGTCGCTCATAAATCAATATCTCTTATTATTTTTAAGCGCGTAATGGTAACGCATTCTTTGCGACTGTGCATCTTTACTATCGTGGTTAGTTTGACTGATAGAGTAGTTCGCTGAAATTATGTTCAATCATAAAGTTACGTAATAAACGATGAACTTGTTTAGCGCATGCCTGTGCTAAACACTCCTCGAGCAACTCTTCCATACTACTTACATGTAAACGCCTTAGTACCCACTTTACTTTACTTAAAGAGGAAATATTCATACTGAGTCGTCGATAGCCCATAGCCACCAATAAAATCGCCCCTTCTGGTTCACCACCTAGCTCACCACACAAACTAAAGGGTAGCTCAAAGTTTTGACAGCTTTTAGCAATACTATTGAGCACGCGAAGTACACTAGGGTGATAGGGGTCAAATAAATCCGCAACTTGTGCATTATTTCTATCAACGGCTAATAAGTATTGTGTAAGATCATTACTACCCACAGAACAGAAGTCGACTTTTTTTGACCATTCAGGCAATAAAAACACACTTGAAGGAACCTCTAACATCACCCCAACCTCTGGCTTATCGATTAATAGAAACTGATCAGCCCACTCTTGTTGTAACTCAAAATACGCTTGCTCAAGTAAAGCTAAAGAGTCATCAACTTCTTCTGTGTGACTCACCATAGGTAACATGATACGCAAGTTACCTAACCCTGCATTAGCTTTAATCATGGCTTTTAATTGATCGAGAAACAGCTCAGGGTGATCTAACGATACTCGGATACCACGCCAGCCCAAAAAAGGGTTCTCTTCTTTAATATCAAAGTAATCTAAAACTTTATCCCCACCTATATCTAAGGTGCGCATCACCACAGGCTCTGGATGATAGCGTGTTAAAACTTCGCGATACCATTGCTCTTGTTCGCTCTGGGACGGAAAACATCCTTTTTGCATAAACCATGCTTCAGTACGATATAAACCTACGCCATCGCAATATTTAGCAGTTAATGTTTCAGTGCTCAAATCAAGTCCAGCGTTAAGTAATAAGCTCACTCGCTCACCATCTAGCGTTATAGGTGGTAGTGCATGTTCTGCTTCAAACTTATCATGCAGTAGCCCTTCTTGGTAACGCATTTGCTCATATTCGTGACGCAGTACGTTAGAAGGCGAAATATATAGCCGCCCAGCATAACCATCTAAGATAATGTCTTTATTTTCTAACTGTAAAAGGGGAATATCTTCCACACCCCAAATTGCTGGAATACCCATTGCTTTTGTTAAAATCGACGCGTGCGAATTAGCTGCACCTTGCACACTCACCACGCCTTTTAACTTATCTTTGGGTATTTCTGCAAGCATAGTCGGTGTGAGGGTATGTGTTATTAATACGGTATCCTCAGGATATGACTTAGCTACATGCTCAGTACTGACTAAGTGGTGTAACACCCTTAAGCCAATATCTTTGACGTCAACCGCACGCTCTTTAATATAGGGGTCTTGCATCGCATTAAATTGTTTAACTAAGCCTTCAATTACATGCTTTAAGGCACTTTTAGCGTTCCACCCTAAATTTAGCTGGGTATCTACTTGTTGGCCCAAGCTTTGCGCATCTAACAGTTGTTGATAAACCTCAAAAACTGCTAACGCCTCTTTAGGTATTGTGTCACTAAGGGTATTCGCCAGAAGATGAAATTCTTGACGAGTTGTGGCGACTGCCTGCAAAAACAACTGTCTTTGCTGCTCAATATTCGCTGATTTTTGTGGCTCAATGCTATCAAAACTAAGCTTGGGAAGTATCACAAACGCCTTACCAATCGCGATACCCGGCGAACCAGATACACCTTTTAATACAGATGTATGGTGCGCACTTGCCTCTTGCGTCAAAATACTTTGCATTTCAGCATGTGCGAGTTGAGAGGCCAGTTGAGCTGACAACGTAATAAGAAATGACTCTTCATCATGACTAAATACCCGAGCCATCTTTTGCTGTACAACAATGACACCTAGCACTTTGCGCTGGTGAACCACGGGCACAGATAAGAACGCATTATAGCCTTCTTCATTTACTTCTGGTGATAATTTAAAACGGGGATGAGACTGCGCATAAGCAATATTAATTGGCTCTTCTCTTTGAGCCACTAGCCCCACTAAACCCTCGGTAAAGCCCACTCTAAATTGACCAATAGCATTTGGATTTAAGCCATCACTGGCCATTAGTACAAAGTTGTCTTGGCTATAGTCTGCAAAGTAAATGGAGCAACATTCAGTATTCATGGCCTGTTTGACCAAAGTTACAAATTGCGTCAAAGCATCATCAAGATTTGCTTGTTGTGAAACCGATTCAACAATTGAGCGCAACGTTGCTAACACTATTAACTCCTTTTATCGGCGATGCCGCCAATTAGATGACTCTCTGCCCTGAGGCTCTTTTCTATTAAAGGGCATTGCAAACGGTGCAAACTCTTTCATCACACGCCGATATACATCTCTTTTAAAAGATACTACTTGCCTAACTGGATACCAATAGCTGACCCATCGCCAATCATCAAATTCAGGATGATGTGTATGCAACAAATCTACATCTTCATCTTTACACCTAAGCTTCAGCAAAAACCATTTTTGCTTTTGCCCAATACACACTGGACTTGAATCTCGGCGGATCAACCGCTTTGGTAATTTATAACGTAACCAGTGCTTAGAACTGGCAACAATTTCTACATCTTCTTGCTTTAAACCCACTTCCTCATACAGTTCTCTATACATCGTTTGTTCAGGAGTCTCCCCCTCATCAACGCCACCTTGTGGAAACTGCCAAGAATGCTGTCCAAAACGCCGAGCCCAAAATACTTGACCTTGATTATTACAGATCACTATTCCGACATTGGCACGAAAACCTTCGGCATCAATCACCTTAGTGCCTCTTTTATAAGTCGATTTTTAATGATTGTTCCACAACTTCTAGCACACGGCAAATATTATTCCTGCTTTCACTCAAGTTACTCACAGCTTGTACATAATTTTTCATAACTACGCTTAATTTACAAACAAATCCACAATTAACCGGCATATACAGTACTTTCTCCACAGAAACTGTGGATAATTATGTTCATATTGTTGTATTTATCCAATCCCTCCTATTTTTTACAGGTTGCTCCTCTCAACTAAGAATAGAAAATTTCTTTTATTTCAATACAATAAAGAAAAGCACTGTATATTCATGCGGTGATTAAATAAACAAAAACAAACTAGATTAAAAATCGCACAGCCATTTAACTTGAATTTCTCTATATTACGAATTTTAGTTACAATGCCTGTTCCATAATCTGGCTATTATTACTTATCATGATTAAACCCTCTCCGCCCCAAACAATCGCAGAATTGATGCAGCGTGTTGAAGCGATTTCGGGTCTTACACTGGGCGACCTGGCAACTCAATATCAATTTAAAAGCCCCGAGCACTTATTACGTGAAAAGGGGTGGCCTGGGCAGCTCTTAGAGTATGTGCTAGGTGCAAGCGCAGGCTCAAAACCTGTACCTGACTTTGAATTATTAGGAATTGAACTAAAATCGCTACCTATTGATTATGCAGGTAAACCTCTAGAGACAACCTATGTCTCTGTTGTCCCACTTACTAACTTAACAGGCATCAGGTGGGAAAACAGTACCGTAAAAAAGAAGCTCAACCATGTACTATGGCTGCCAGTGCTGGCTGAACGAGATATCCTGCCAGTTGATCGCACTATTGGCAGTGGTTTTTTATGGCAGCCATCAGCAGCTCAACAAGCTGCACTACAAAGAGATTGGGAAGAACAAATTGAGCTCATCGCGTTGGGTCGTGTAGATGAAATTTCGGGGCACTTAGGGCAAGTTATGCAAATCAGGCCTAAAGCGGCTAATAGTAGAGTAACCACTGATGCCATAGGACCTGCAGGCAAGATTATAAAAACATTACCAAGGGGGTTTTACTTAAAAACTAACTTTACACAAAGTATCCTCATGCAAGAGTTTAAAGCATAATTCTATTATCAATATGACGAGATATTACGGCAGATAAATGGCTTAGTAAGCAGGCATAAATTTCGGTATGTGGCTATTCTACATGAGTCATTTTTAACGTCGTTAATGAATCATTTAGCTCGCTACAATGATCAATGTTTTAATAAAATTGATATTACAGATATTCAATGGACACTACCTTGGTTTATTTTGAGCAAAAAAAATACCGCTACATTAACGCTGAGCGGTATTTAAAGCATTTAATTATTGTTCAGAAATTACTGACCTTTAATTTCTGAACGACCTTTATACGCTGCTTTCTCACCCAAAGCTTCTTCGATGCGAAGTAGTTGGTTATATTTAGCAACACGGTCTGAGCGACACAGTGATCCTGTCTTGATTTGACCCGCAGCTGTACCCACTGCTAAATCAGCAATTGTTGCATCTTCAGTTTCACCCGAGCGATGCGAGATAACAGCAGTAAAGCCAGCATCATGCGCCATCTTAATCGCATCTAAAGTTTCTGACAGTGAACCAATTTGGTTAAACTTAATTAAGATTGAGTTACCAATGTTCTCATCGATACCGCGTTTAAGAATCTTCGTGTTAGTTACAAATAAATCATCACCAACTAGCTGCACTTTGTCGCCGATTTTATCTGTTAGTACTTTCCAGCCTGCCCAATCACTTTCATCTAAACCATCTTCAATTGATACAATTGGGTAACGAGCAGCAAGGTCAGCTAAGAAATCAGCAAAGCCTGCTGAATCAAATGCTTTACCTTCGCCTTTAAGGTCGTATTTACCATCAACGTAAAACTCTGATGCCGCACAATCCAAAGCAAGTGTAATATCTTTGTTTAGCTCATAGCCTGCGTCACTTACTGCTTGAGCAATAACTTCTAACGCTTCTTCATTAGATTTTAAATCTGGTGCAAATCCACCTTCATCACCTACCGCTGTGTTTAAGCCACGAGCATTAAGGACTTTTTTCAAGCTATGGAAAATTTCAGCACCCATACGTAATGCTTCACGGAAGCTCTTAGCACCCACAGGCTGAACCATAAACTCTTGAATATCAACGTTGTTATCTGCGTGCTCACCACCGTTGATAATATTCATCATAGGCACAGGCATTGAATACTGGCCTGATGTACCGTTGATGTCTGCAATATGCTCATACAATGCAACACCTTTATCTTCTGCTGCTGCTTTTGCATTAGCAAGTGATACAGCTAAAATCGCATTTGCACCTAGTTTTTCTTTGTTCTCAGTGCCATCTAAATCGATCATAACTTGGTCAACAGCGCGTTGATTCAAAGCATCTTTGCCCTCAAGTGCTTGAGCAATATCAGCGTTAATGAAATTAACAGCAGTTAAAACACCTTTACCTAAGTAGCGAGATTTGTCGCCATCACGTAGTTCAAGTGCTTCGCGAGTTCCTGTTGATGCACCAGATGGTGCACATGCACGACCCCATGCGCCTGAAGCTAGATGAACATCCGCTTCAACTGTCGGGTTACCACGTGAGTCCATAACTTCACGGCCAATCACTTTTACGATTTTTGACATCTTGATTCCTCTTATTCCCAAAGTGGTGAGTGTAATGTTTTTATACTTATAAATAAGTACTGGTTTTCATTTACATGTTAAATGCAAAGCAATACTTACTTCATAAAAAAAGCCGCGCAAATGCACGGCTTATTATTTAATTACGATTGCGCTTTTTGGTGAGTATAAGCTGCTGCTATAAACCCTTCAAATAGCGGGTGCCCATCGCGAGGCGTCGAGGTAAACTCAGGGTGGAATTGAGCCGCAATGAACCAAGGGTGATCTTTATTTTCAATGATCTCCACCAGTTTTTTGTCTTCCGATAAGCCGGTAAATTGTAAACCTGCTTTTTCCAAACGCTCAACATAATGGTTATTTACTTCATAGCGGTGGCGATGACGCTCTACAATTTCGTCATTACCATAAACATCACGGACTTTAGAACCCTTTTTAAGATGGCACTTTTGCGCACCTAAACGCATAGTGCCACCTAAATCAGACTCTTCATCACGCACTTCTAGATTACCTTCTGCATCTAACCATTCAGTGATCAAGCCAATAACTGGATGTGCTGATTTTGCATCAAACTCCGTTGAGTTTGCACCTTCAAGGCCTGCAACATTTCGAGCATATTCAATCAAAGCAACCTGCATGCCTAAACAGATACCAAGGTATGGTACTTTATTTTCACGTGCGTATTTTGCAGCTAAAATTTTACCTTCAACGCCACGGTTACCAAAACCACCAGGTACCAAAATAGCATCAAGATGAGAAAGTCTTTCAACACCTTTACTTTCAATGTCTTGTGAATCAACATACTCAATGTTAACCGTTACTCGATTTTTCAAGCCAGCGTGCTTAAGCGCTTCGTTTACTGATTTATAGGCATCTGGCAACTCAATATATTTACCAACCATACCAATCGTTACTTCACCCGTTGGATTAGACTCTTGATAAAGTACCTGCTCCCACTCAACCAAGTCAGCTTCTGGTGCTTCTAGGTAAAAGCGACGACAAACTAGATTATCTAAGTCTTGCGATTTCAAGAGCGCTGGAATTTTATAAATGCTGTCTACATCAGGGAGTGAAATAACAGCTTTTTCTTCAACATTGGTGAACAATGCAATTTTTGCACGTTCATTAGCGGGTAACCGACAATTTGAGCGGCAAACTAAAATATCTGGTTGAATACCAATTGAACGAAGCTCTTTCACAGAGTGTTGCGTTGGTTTTGTTTTCACTTCACCTGCAGTACCAAGAAATGGCACCAGTGTTAAGTGCATGAATAGTGCATGTTCACGACCAAGCACCGTGCCTAGCTGACGAAGTGCTTCTAAAAAAGGTTGTGATTCGATATCACCAACAGTACCACCCACTTCAACAATCGCAATATCATAGCCTTCAGCACCTTCCAGTACACGACGCTTAATATCATTAGTTATATGGGGAATAACTTGAATAGTGGCACCTAAATATTCGCCCTTACGCTCACGACGTAATACATCTTCAAAAACTCGACCTTGAGTGAAGTTATTACGACTTGTCATTTTGGTGCGAATAAAGCGCTCATAGTGACCTAAATCAAGGTCAGTTTCTGCGCCATCTTCTGTTACAAACACCTCACCGTGTTGAATCGGGCTCATCGTGCCCGGATCAACATTGATATAGGGATCCAGCTTAAGAATCGTTACATTCAAGCCACGTGCTTCTAAAATAGCGGCTAAAGATGCAGCTGCAATACCTTTACCCAAGGAGGAAACAACTCCGCCCGTTACGAAGATAAATTTTGTACTCATGCGAACCCTAGAATATCAGGAAAAATGGAATTTAAATAAGAATCAAGACGGGGCGATAGTATAGCAAAGCACCTCAAATCAATCCAGCTAAAAATCACACTAAGCGATGCCTTGTCTTCTCGCCCTATTTTTGTTGTTTAACTTGCTCCCAAGCACTGTCCATTTGCGATAACGTTGCATCTTTGAGGCATAACCCTTGCTGACGCAAGGTTTCGTCTACTCGCTCAAAGCGGTCTGTAAACTTATCACATGCCAAACGCAGAACTTGTTCTGGGTCGTGCTTAGCGTGTCGGGCCACATTGACTGTAGCAAATAATAAATCTCCCAATTCTTCTGCGCTATGCGCTGAATGTGGGTCTTGAGCTAGCGCTTCGCTGACCTCTTGCACTTCTTCGCTCACTTTATCAAGTGCACCATGGTAACTAGGCCAATCAAAGCCTAATGCTGCAACACACTTTTGAATCTTGTGTGCTCTTGATAAAGCCGGTAACACTTTGGGAATATCACCCCATAAAGGTAGCTTTTTAGCTAAGTGCTTAGCAGCCCTTTCTTGTGCTTTAATAGCTTGCCACTGCACTTCGAGCTGAGCATCAGACAATTGTTGCTGCCCTTTAAATACATGAGGGTGTCGACGTGTTAGCTTGTCGTTCAACCCAGTTACGATATCATTAAAGTCAAACGTCCCTTGTTCTTGTGCCATTTGCGCATAAAACACAACTTGAAATAATAAATCCCCCAATTCATCTTTTAAGGCATCCATACTATTACTTTCAATTGCATCAGCAACTTCATATGCTTCTTCTAATGTGTGTGGCACAATAGATTTAAACGTTTGTTGCTTATCCCAGTCACACCCTTTTTCGGGGTCACGCAATGTTGCCATAATTGACAACAACTCTGCTACTTGATCACTCATGTAAGTTAACGCTCACTTTAGTGTTGCCTTTTTGATTCAAATACACCATCTATTTGGTGCAATTTAGTGAGTAAACGGTTCATAGAAGATAAATCAGACACTTCTACTTTCATTTCAAAAATAGCCACCGCCCGCTCATCGTTTGTTTGCACATTCATATTCAATACATTGACTTTTTCATTCGCCAACACCGAACTAATATCTCTGATCAACCCCTGTCTATCATGCGCTTCTACTCTTATCGTGATGGCATATGCCGACTGGATTTCTTCAGACCAGCTTACCGCAACTTCACGTTCAGGATGAAGGTCACTAATATGCGCAAATGCATCGCAGTCCGTTCTATGTACTGCAATCCCTCTCCCTTGGGTAATATAACCAACAATTTCATCACCGGGTACTGGTTGGCAGCACTTGGCAACATGACTCATTAGAGAACCTACGCCATCAACAACAACGCCGTTTTTATCGCCTTTTCTTTTACGAGGTGACGCTATTTTAAGCTTCGGTAACTCTTCGGGCTTATCCTGCACATAATTTAAAAACTGATTGAGGCGAATATCACCCGCCCCCACAGCAGCCATTAAGTCATCTACATTTTTAAAATTAAAACGTGCAATTGCTGGCTCTAGCTGCTTATAAGTTAAATCAAGCTTAGCAAGCTGCGTATCTAAAATTTCTTTTCCAGCTAGTAGGTTTTTATCCCTATCCTGTTGCTTAAACCAATGGTGAATTTTACTGCGTGCTCGAGATGAATGGATATAACCTAATGAAGGATTTAACCAATCTCGACTAGGTGAGGCATTTTTTTGCGTTAGAATTTCAATTTGATCACCCGTTGATAGCTTATAAGTAAACGGTACAATTTTTCCAAACACTTTAGCGCCAATACAGCGATGCCCCACATTCGAGTGAATATAGTATGCAAAATCTAGCGGTGTTGCGCCCAGTGGTAAATCAAATATATCGCCTCTTGGCGTAAACACATAGACACGGTCTTCAACTACTTGATTTTTTAGTTCATCCGCTAAATCACTGCCATCGACCACTTCTTCTTGCCATTGCAGTAACTTTCTTAGCCAACTTATTTTTTGTTCATAGCCAGAACCACGTGCAGGTAAAGCACCTTCTTTATACATCCAATGCGCCGCCACACCTAGTTCAGCATCTTGATGCATTTCTTGGGTGCGAATTTGAATTTCAACCGTTTTTCCGTCAGGGCCAAATACCACAGTGTGAATAGACTGATAGCCATTTTGTTTGGGCGTCGCAACATAATCATCAAATTCTTTAGGTAAGTGTCGCCAACTTGTATGCACAATACCAAGCGCTGCATAACAATCTTGCAGTTTATCCACGACAACTCGCATAGCCCGAATATCAAATAGCTGGTCAAATTCATAGTTTTTTTGCGACATCTTTTTATAAATGCTGTAAATGTGTTTTGGTCGGCCATATACCTGAGCTTTAATACCAGCCGCACCGAGTTTATCACTGACCTGTGTAACCATATTTTCCATATAAGCTTCTCGGTCTAGACGCTTATCCGCAAGTTGTTTGGCAATTTTTTTATACGTCTGTGGGTGTAAGTAACGAAAAGATAAATCTTCTAGTTCCCACTTTAGTTGCCCGATGCCCAATCGATTAGCAAGAGGAGCAAAAATATTGGCCGTTGCTTTGGCCGCAATAACACGCTCATCTTCATCTGCATCTTTCACCGCTCTTAAATGGCAAATTTGCTCAGCAAGTTTGATCACCACTGCTCGAACATCTTCAACCATTGCCAACAACATGCGGCGAATATTATCAATTTGTACATGGCCTTTCCCCTGATGAGCCAATGTACTGATTGTCGCCATTTGCTCCACGCCATTTAGCAATAACGCAATATTGTCACCCAATTCGCTTTTAACATTATCGATATCAATCAGGTTAGCCAAATAATAGGGGGTCAAATAAGCCGTTGCTAATGATTCAGCGTCAAGGTTCAGTTCAGCAAGGATCTCAACCATTTCAATGGCATTGTTAAGCATCTCAGCACTTGGCTCTGTTGGACACAAACCATGCGCTTGCTTTAAACGAGCTAGCTTCTCATCCGACAATGCCAGCAGTGACAATCGTGCTGAAAAGTCAGCTGGAAGCTGTTGTTGATGCGACTGGCGAGTTGCAACCATTCCTGTTACCTCCTTTGGAACAACGCCATAGTTTCAATATGCCCTGTATGCGGGAACATATTCATTAGCCCAATTTTATCTAATTTAAAACCGGCTTCTATCAACAAAGTACAATCTCGTGCAAGGGTTACCGGATCACACGATACGTACAACACTTTTTCAAACTGAATAAGTGGTAACTGTTTTAATATCTCATAGGCCCCGGTTCGTGAAGGGTCTAAAAGTAATACATTTAAAGATTCTTTAAACCAACTTGCCTGTGACAATGATTGGGTTAAATCGAAACAGAAGAACTGCACATTGTTAAGTTGGTTAGTGTGCGCATTTTGCTTGGCCATTGCAACCGATGACTGCGAACCTTCAACACCGATCACTTCACTCGCTTGTTTTGCCACCAATAAGGAAAAATTACCGATACCACAAAATAGATCAAGTACCGTGTCTTCGTGAGACAAATCAAGCCAACTTTGAGCTTGTAACAGCATTTTCTCATTCACAGCACGATTAACTTGAACAAAGTTATCTAGTTTAAATTCAAAGCTCAATTGAGCGACTTTATAACTTGGTAAAGTCATATAAGCTGTATGCCCAGAACCATCATCCCATAGCAAATTGTAAGGTTTTAGCTCGGTGGCAAGCTCATCTTTAACTTTTTGTTCTATCTTTTTAGTGTGCCGAAATAATACAAACTGACCATTATCAGCATCACATAACTGAATATGGCTAATTGAAGAACACGCAGTGTGTCTATTTAAAGTCTCTCTAAGTTGAGAAAAGCAGTGTACAAATGGGTCTGTCAATACATTGCACTGTGCAACTTCCACAATTTGCTTACTCTTTGCGCCTCGAAAGCCCAATTTGAGTCGCTGTGCTTTATTATCAAATATGCAAGCTACTCTCGCCGCGCGACGGTAGTGCGTTGACTCACTTTCTATTGCCGCTTGCCATGGCAAATTAGCTACTTTTGTAAACTTCATAAACAAAGCATCTAACGCTTTATGTTTATGAGTCAACTGATTCGTATGATCTAAATGCTGTAACTGACAACCACCGCATAGGTGGTAGTCTTTACAAAATGCCATTACTCTTTGCTCACTTGGGGTGACAATTTTAACTGCTTTAGCAATAATCAACTTTGCTTTTTCTTGCTGAATTTGTGCTTTAACACACTCACCAGCCAAAGCCCCCTCAACAAAGCACACTTTACCTTGGTATTTAGCCACTCCTCGACCTTGATGATCTATAGACTCAACAGTCAATTCTATATTTTTTCCCTTTGATGTTGCTGCCTTAGCTCGGAAAAACTGCGCCATACTCTACCCCTTAAACATTGCTAATCAGCGCCTAACTAGATAATCTATTGATAAATTAATGACTCTGCGCACTGCCCTACAATGACAAAACTTAGCCTTCGTGACAGCATTCTTGCACTTACCATCATTCCAACAGTGCTGATCGGCTTAATACTTGGCGGGTATTTTACCGTAAATCGCTATGTTGAGCTTGAAGAAATTCTATATCAACAAGGTAGTAGCATTTCAGAGCCACTTGCTATTGCTGCTGAACAAGCAGTTTTAACACAAGACAGAGCTGCATTGCACCGGATTATTAGCACTGCACACAATAAACACTCACCATTGATTAAGAGTATTGCGTTATTTGATCAAGATAACCAATTACTGCTAACAAGTAATTATCACGAACAGTTTGAGCAACTTTATTTTTTTGGAGATGTATCCCAGCTACATAAAACTGAATTAGTTAAGCTAAACGACTCTTTTGTATTTTTTACACCCATCAAACACTTTTCTAAACAGCTAGACCGATGGCATACCACACATCCAAGAACCTTATCGGTGTTAGCCATTGAAGTAAGCCAAAATCAAGCTTTAATTTCACAGCAACAAGCATTGATTTGGAGCAGCTGTATCATTTTATTTGCTCTACTATTGGGCGGGTTTCTTTCTTTTCGGATCAGCAAGATGTTTACCGTACCATTATCGCAATTACTACTCGCTACCGACAAATTAGTAGAAGGTAAGCGAGATATCGATATTGAGAGACAGATGATTGGTGAATTTGAATTACTGCGCCAAGGTCTCAATACCATTAATGAAAAAATGATTGCGCAGCGTGACGAAATGCAAAAGCACATTGACCAAGCAACAAGCGACTATAAAGAAACACTTGAACAGTATGAAACACAAAATATTCAATTAAATATAGCTAAACGAGAAGCACAAGATGCGAACCGAGTAAAGTCTGATTTTTTAGCTAAAATGAGTCACGAACTAAGAACCCCATTAAATGGCGTAATTGGCTTTACCCGCCAGCTGTATAAAACACCACTTAATAAACACCAAAAAGACTATTTAGATACCATAGAGCTCTCAGCAAACAGCCTACTCACTATCATTAGTGATATTTTAGACTTTTCTAAACTTGAAGCTGGTGCCATGGATTTAGAGAATATTCAATTCCAATTACGTGATGCAGTCAATGAAGTCATGACTTTATTGGCACCCAGTGCGCATGATAAAAACTTGGAGCTGTCTATCGCTATTAACCGGCAAGTCCCTGACAACCTTGTCGGTGACCCCACTCGATTTAAACAAGTGCTGATCAACCTAGTTAGCAACGCCATTAAATTTACTGAAAAAGGGTCCGTAAAGGTAGATGTGACGTATCGCTTATTAGATGACTCTCACGCCTCATTACTAGTCTCTGTGAGTGATACAGGTGTGGGTATTGCGATGGATAAACAAGACGCATTATTTATTCCTTTTGCACAAGCTGATTCTAGTATTACCCGAAAATTTGGGGGGACAGGTCTTGGTTTAATTATCACTAAACATATTGTCGAAACAATGAAAGGTCGGATCACCTTGAACTCAGCACCTGGTAATGGCACATGTTTTACCTTCAATGCGATTTTTGAGCTTCCTAATCGCATCTACAATGATGATTTGCCAAATAGTTCATTATTAAATAAGCGTATTTTGTATTTTGAGCCACATGCACATACACATTCAGCCGTTGTCTCTCAATTGGAAGAGTGGGATATGCAAATTACTTCATGTGAAAGTGAACAGGCCTTCTTAGACGCATTAAACAAGGAGTTTAACTTTGATATTTGTTTAATAGGTAACATGGCCAGTGTTGAGCATATGCAATTGGTAAAAAGCTATATAGCAAAAGCGCGAGACGCTGCCGACTACTTATATTTAATGCTAAATACTATTTCACATAATATGCGAGAGTCTCTAATTGGCAGTGGTGCAGATGCCTGTCTGAGCAAACCACTCAACCATAGAAAGTTATGTGAAGTACTTGCCGCCCCATACCGCTTGGACCACCCAAGTATTGCCGTTGATGACGGCGGTACCCAGATTTTGCCAATGAAAGTGTTAATTGCTGATGATAATGACGCTAATTTAAAACTACTCTCCACATTGTTAGAAGATCAAGTAGAGCTTATTGACACCGCCCATAACGGTGCCCAAGCCGTTGGTTTATGCAAAACACACAAATATGATTTAATTTTAATGGATATTCAAATGCCAATTATGGATGGCATTACCGCCTGTAAAACTATATTGGAGTGTTCTTTAAATGAAGGTACGCCAATAATTGCTGTAACAGCTCATGCTTTGGCTGGTGAAAAAGACCAGCTATTAAAAGATGGCTTTAAAGGTTATTTAACCAAGCCTATCGATGAAGATATGCTCAGACAAACTATTTCTGACCACAGTGCCAAGACTCCATTGAGCAAACAAAAGACCAAAGTAATCAACGATGAAAGCGTTGCACCTTTTGAGAGCCCGTTACTAGATTGGCAATTAGCACTACAGCATGCTGGAGGAAAACCTGATTTAGCACTTGAAATGCTTAACATGCTTTTAGATGGTTTAGAAGGACTGCTAGAGACACTTGAGCAAGCTTATGAGCAGCAAGATACGCAGGCACTGTTAAAAGTTATTCACAAATTTCATGGCGCTTGTTGTTATACCGGCGTGCCTAAACTTAAAAGCTTGGCTGAAATACTGGAAACGTCACTCAAGCAATCTCGCCCTATCAGTGAATTTGAACCAGAGCTATTGGAATTAATTGATGAACTAACAAACCTCTATCGAGATGCTAATACACGATAATAGACGATTTAGCGTGTGTAGCAGTGATAATATGAGAACATGCGCTTTACAAACTTACTTCTGCCTCAGTAACTTCTATGTCTCTGCTAAAAAGTGAAAATAAGTAGTTGGATTTTTAAAACATCAACTATCTTTGATCCTCAGCAACTTTCCTTACCTCACAGTCGTCTTCAATGATGATGTTGCGTTCAAAATTCAGGCTTTTTTATACTGTAATGACTGCCTATCACCGTTGAAAATAACTCAGATAGAGGGAAATTCGCTAATCCAGTACTGAGGTATATTATAAAAAGATACACGGCTCGATTTTCGGGTGAACTTATTAAGGTGATTTGGACCCTCTGAAAGTGACCTAAAGCAATGCTCTAATATTGCCATAAAGCGATTTTCAATTGATATACATTCAATATATTCGATGAATTATCAGACATTTTACTGCCTTTTATGCATCTCTAATCTATATTTATTAAGACAATACAATTATTTGTTTTGTAAGGAGCCATTGAGCGAACTTATGCCTACCATGTCACTCGTTAAAAGATTAACCCAACTCAACTTGTCTGTTATGGCAAGCAGTATGCTACTGGTTTTCGCTCTCACCACAATATTACTTTGGTACGTTGTAAGAGACCGCCAAGCAGAAACCGCTGAGATTAATTTAGCCCAGCTAGCTCATAATGTAGTGCCAATGCTGGTGTTTAACGATGCAGATACAGCAAATAACGAACTTTCACTAGTTGGAAATAGAAAAGAAGTGCTGTTTATCGCCCTGCGTAAAACCAATGGAGAGGTCTTTAGTGAATACGCTGAGCCTAGCTTTGTTCCTTCTTCAGAACTATACCAACAATTACCGGTGCGACCACGAAGGGTCTATGATGGGGTAAGAATGCGTCTGTATTATCCTGTGGCAATTAAAGGTAAAGTTGAAGGCGATTTGATCATGGTGCTTGACTTAACTGGCATGGTGTATTGGTTTTTGCACCTAACTTTAATGTTGGCACTTTTAATTACCGTCCTCTTTACGCTCTCTGCCTTTATGCTATCGCGAGTTCAGCGTAAAGCCTTAACCCCTCTGTTATCATTATCTGAGCTGGCACAACGTGTATCAAAAGAACATAATTTTCAACTGCGAGCAAAGGTCATTCGTAATGATGAAATTGGGATTTTAACACGTAGTTTTAATGAATTGCTAAAGCGCGTTGATATCTCGCAAGCAGAGCTTAGGCAGCAATTAGAGCAAGAGCAACTGCAAGGCCAACAACTCAAACAAATGGTACTTACCGACCCCTTAACTAACTTACCCAATCGCGTTGCCCTAAATAAAATGCTGAAAAGAATTACCAACGAGTCAAGCTACCCAAACCCCCTTAGCTGTTTAATGTTTATTGATTTAGATAACTTTAAATATGTGAATGATAATTTTGGTCACGATGCTGGCGACGAGACTCTCATTGAAGTAGGTGTGCGTATAAGCTCAATCATTCGAAGCGATGACTTACTCTGTAGACTCGGTGGCGACGAATTTGCATTATTATTACCTAATATAGAGTCGACCGATAATGCAGAAAGATTGGCAGAGCGTGTTGTCTCCATCATCAATCGACCAATTATTATTAAAGATACTATTATGCCAATCGGTATTAGCATCGGGTTAGCTTATACACCTAATGACGCTAGTTCTGCAATGGACTTATTAAACTGTGCTGATGATGCCATGTATGCTGCAAAGCGAGCAGGTAAAAACAACTTTAAAGTGTATAGTAAAAAGGTCTCAGCATGAGCGGAAGTTACATTGCTTTATCACTTAGCATTAGCGTATTTTTTAGCACACAAGTGCTAAGTAAATCTTTACCTGATCTGGAAGCATTACTTGAACAACAATTAAATCAACTACCTACTAATACACAAATCTCTACTGCATCTCGAATTGAACGCTCTAGCAGCGATAGCATGGCTATCACGCATGTAATAACAGACAAAGATATAAGACAGTTTAATTTGCAATCAATTGCTGACATTGTCGCCTTATTTGCAGGCGTAACAACTCGGGATGATAGCTCATTTATTTATGTTGGTGCCAGAGGGATAGGTCGCCCTGGGGACTTTAATTCGCGATTTTTATTTCTACTCGATGGCACTAGAATAAACGAAAACCTATTAGATGCAGGGCTTTTAGGATATGAAAACTTTGTGGATGTAGGGCTTATTGAACGGGTTGAGTTCAGTCCTGGAGCCTCCGCAGCTCTGTATGGAAATAATGCACTACTTGGTGTGATAAACATTGTAACCAAAACAACAAGCAAATTACGCGGCGTGAATACAGCAGTCTCAATCACCAATGATGGTGCACAACACGCTAGAGCGACGATAGGGTTTCGGTCGAGTTCAGGCTCTGACAGCTGGCTCTCAATAAGTAAAACAAAAATTAACGCCATACCATATCCGGTATTGAATGTGCCAGCTGAATTGATCAAATGGCAACACCTTAATGATGATGAAAGTACTCGATTAATGTTCAGTCATCAAAGAGGGAGCTTGCAGTTTCAAGCTGCTGGCTCAAAACGTAAACGCATTTTCCCCGATGGCTTTAGCCTAATCAGTCAAGCTACACCAGAACTTGAAGAGTTAACAAGCGAAGCTTATTTATTTGCACTCACTTTCGATGACACACTCTCTGAAGATATTGAAGCCTATTTTCATATTTCTACCCATGGCAATGATCTAGAACGATCGATACCATTTATCTTACCAAATGGTGATGTAGAGTTTGATAGGCCAAGAAACTCGGGAAGGTGGAGTAATTTAGATGGCCAATTAATGTTCTTAGGGCTAGACTCTCACGAGCTGATGGTTGGATTTGACTTTCAAAAAGATCATCGACAAGAGTTTAGCGCCAGCTCAAGTATCCCAAATGAGTTCAATTTCGAGCAAAAAAATAATGAGTCTAGATATGGTTTATATATTCAAGATTTATGGAGGTTAACGACTGACTTGAAGTTTCAATGGGCACTGCGATATGATAACTCTGATTTTAGTTCCGCCCGATGGTCGCCTAGCTTTAGTTTAAAGTATAACTTTGCAGATAAACACAGCTTACTCATTCGACATAACCGCGCATTTAGAGTTGCCAATTTTTTAGAGCGCTATGCAAATACCGCTTTCAATATTGATATCCCCAAGAATGAAACAATCAAATATAATGAAGTTAGCTTAATACAAAAATGGACACCTTCGCTTTCTTCTTTTACAACCCTTTATAAAGCAAATATTAAAAACCTTATTCACGAAGATTTTTTCGCACCCATTTATTTCAATACACCGCCAATTAGGAGTAAAGGTTTAGAGCTAGGTATTGATAAGCGCTGGCATGCTGGTATGTCACTTGTTGCCAGCATGGCATTTCAACGCTCTGAACTAGAGGGGGGTTTTGGTATTGCTAATTCACCTAAGTTTATAGGTCAACTTCGCTTTAGTGTACCTCTTGGTGCCTCTAATTTTTTATTAAGCCTACATTCTAACACAGTAAGTAAGAGAAAATCATTTGGTTATCAATTACCTGCATTCTCAAGTCATGATGCGAGTATAAATTGGCAAAGCACCAATAGCCTATTCATTGCTTTAGGTGTGAGAAATATCACCAATGAAAAAATCCTAGAAATAACAAGTGATGGTTTTATCCCCTATGTACAACGCCGTCGCCAAGTACACTTATCAATAAACTGGAGTTGGAGTAATGACTAAAGCCATCATTGCTCTGTGCATTTTTATCTCTTACCTGCCCTTTAGTTATGCTCAAGGGCTCAGCGAAAATGAACTCAAGGCTGCATTTTTATATCGTTTTAGTCAGTTTAGCAAGTGGCCACCTCCACCTCCTGATAAGCTCAGCTTTTGCGTCGTGGGTAATCATGAGCTTTACAAAGCAGTACTTGCGTTATTTGATACTCAGGACATTCAAAATAGCTCAGAAGTAATTGAGCTGCCCAGTAATAAACAAGCACAACTTTGTGACATTTTATTTTTGAGTCAACAGAATAGACAACAAACTCAATATTGGCTTGCAGAGCTAAAACACCAGCCTATTTTAGTTGTTGCAGATACTAGCGAAGGATTTCGCCAAGGTGCAATGATCGGGTTAATTGCAGATGCCAATAATCTAAGTTTTCGTATTAACCTAACCGATGCAAAACGTCGAGGGCTAAACTTTAGTGCGCACTTACTCAAGCTTGCGTCTGAGGTACGTTGAATAGTCTCCGCTCTGGAGCCCCTGTAAATGAGGTAATACCAATTGCATTAAGTAAATGACCAGATACTACACGGAATAAACGACTTAGTAACCAGACAAGATTTTTGATATGTAGTTATTCTACAGGTGTCACTTTTAACGCAGTTCATGAGTTACTTAGCTCCTAGAGTGATCACTGTTTTAATGAAATTAATATAAAACATGAATACCAAGCGTGCAGCTAGAATATAAAAAAGGTGCCAATTTGGCACCTTTTTTTCAAAACGATAAGGTTAGTTTTCTTGCACTACATTTATCTGAGGGCGTTGTACCTGTGCTTTTGCCTCAAGAGCTGCAATAAATACATTATAATTTTTATTTACATGTGTCATTGAAATACTCTGTTTTTGCTGAGGGTCAACCTCATCACTTATCTGTGGTGAATTAACCGCTTTAAGCTTAAGTAGTGCCGCATCTCCATTATTGAGCTCAACCATTGCTAGCTGCGCTTTATCTTTCTCTGGATGAGGTAGTTGAAATGCCTCACTCACAATCGCCGGTGCAATCGTATAAGTCTGACGCTTAAGGGCCGACTCAGACTTTACTTCCACTGATTGAGCTTGTGCAATATCATCAAGGGCAGAGCCATTTTGCAGCTGTGCAAACAATTCTTGCGCTTGCTCTTTTACCAATTCAGATGCTTTATCATTAATTAGCGTTTCTTTTATCTGAGCACTTACCTCTTCTAAAGGTTTAGTCGAAGCGGCTTGATAGTCACTCACACGTACTACAACAATATGTTCACTCGCAACCTCTAACACTTCAGAGTTCACTCTATCTTCAAGTACTTCTGGACTAAAAATAACACTTGTCACGGTTGGTGAATTTAAAGGTGCAGGCAGCGCATTTCGTGCTAGTAACTGTGTCTTTTTAACTTCAGCATCAGCTGCAATCGCTGCATCTTGAAGAGAGTCAGAAACCTCAAATGCTAACTCAGCTACTTCTGTTTGTTTTTGGTAAAAAGCGTCAACTTTCTCAGCTTTCTCCAACTCTGCACGAAGTTCATCTTTCACTTCATCAAAAGCTTTGACTTGCTGACGTTGAATGTCAGTTAATTTAATAACATGAAACCCAAATTCAGATGTTACAACTTCTGTGATATCGCCAACATTCTCTAATGAAAATGCCGCTTCTTCAAACTCAGGGTCCATCATGTCTCTTTCGATCCAATCTAAATCACCACCAAGTTCTGCACTGACAATATCATCTGATTGTGTTTGAGCGATTTGGGCAAAGTCTGCACCACTTTTTAGTTCACTCAAGATATCTTGTGCTTTTTGTTGAGCTTCAGCATCATCTGCACTACCTTCGATAAGAACGTGAGAAACACGTCGCTTTTCTGGCTCCAAGTATTGAGATTTACTTTCTTCGTAATAAGCTAAAACATCTTCTTCTGAAATTACTTTACTAGGTTCAATCTCATCAGCTTTTAACTCTAAATATTCCAGTGCTACGCGTTCTGGTGATTGGAATAAATTTTGATTTAATTGATAATAATCTTCAATTTCTTGCTCAGCTACTTCTACCTGTGATTTAAATGACTCTTTACTCAATAATACATAGTCTAAATCACGCGTTTGTTGCTGTAGCGCAACCGCCTTTTTAAGCTCAGAAGTCAACATGAACTCTGTGCCAGCTACTGCTGAAACTAACTGAGTTCTGGTCATTTCTTCACGCAAATATTCTCGGAACGAGTCTGGCTGAAAATTCATTTGACGAATAAGCTGTAAATAACGGTCGTTACTAAACTGCCCACCAATTTGAAAATACGGCATTTCCAAAATAGCATTTCTTACCTGTTCATCGCTTACACGTAAACCAAGCTCAGTAGCTAATTGATTTTGCAACTCTTGCTGTACCAGTCTATCAACAACACCCTTTCGGATACGAGCCATATAAGCAGGATCCGCTGAAATTTGTGTAAAATACTCACCAAACTGTTGTTCTAACCTCGCCCGCTCATTTTGATATGCACGAGAAAACTCTGTTTGACTAATTTTGACACCGTTGACCTCTGCTACAGGTTGCTCTGTGGTCTGACCTAGGTAACCACCAATCCCTGCCAAAGCAAAAGACAAGATGACTACGCCAAGTATAATTTTGGCTGCGGGGCCCTGTGACCCTTCTCTGATCTTTTCAAGCATTTGTTCTTCTCTTATCTAAGCCAAAGCACCACTGCACTTTGAGTTTATCGCTAATGTAAAAAAAGCGTATCTTATCAGATACGCTTTTTTTGTTGAAGCTGCACACAGCTTTTATAAGGTAAAAGTTGTGAAGCTACGGTAAAGCCGCGCTTAAGATCCGATTAGGGATTAGTTTACAGCGTCTTTTAGTGCTTTACCTGCTTTGAAAGATGGGATGTTAGCGGCAGCAATCTGAATAGTTTCACCTGTCTGTGGATTACGACCAGAACGCGCTGCACGCTCACGTACTGAAAAAGTACCAAAACCAACAAGCGCTACTGAGTCACCATCTTTAAGCGCACCAGTTACTGACTCGATGAATGAATCTAGGGCACGACCTGCAGCCGCTTTAGAAATATCAGCATCAGCTGCGATTTGATCGATTAATTGAGATTTATTCACAATATCATCCTCTTACATTGTTATTATCAAAAGCGGTCTCGTTATCTTTACAACGCCACTTTTGCTGTTCATTTAGAGACATCACAGCGACTCTCTAATTCGAAAATCTTTATCAAGCCTAGGCCACATAAGGGCTAGGCTTAAAACTAGTGCTTAAGTTAACATACCTTTTAGATTTGAAAAGCCCTTTCACACACTTTTTTAGACTTTTTCTTCATTTTTGCTGTTTTCGACAGCAAAACTCTCTAATGGGTTAGCTAAAGCAAGAGATAAAACCTCATCAATCCACGTAACTGGATGAATATCGAGCCCTTCAAGCACATTCTCTGGTATCTCTTTTAAGTCTCTTTCATTAATTTTTGGAATGACGACAGTTTTGATACCACCACGGTGTGCAGCCAACAGCTTTTCTTTTAAACCACCGATTGGCAATACTTCGCCACGAAGCGTAATTTCACCTGTCATCGCAACATCAGAGCGCACAGGGTTACCTGTTAAGCTAGAAACTAAACCGGTCACCATTGCAATACCCGCACTTGGGCCATCTTTAGGTGTAGCACCTTCAGGCACGTGTACATGGATATCTCGTTTTTCGTAAAAATCACTATTGATGCGTAATTTATCAGCTCGATTTCTGACCACCGTCATCGCTGCTTGTATGGATTCTTGCATCACATCACCCAAGGATCCGGTATAAGTCAATTTACCTTTACCTGGAACAGCTGCGCATTCAATCGTCAACAAATCACCACCCACTTCAGTCCACGCTAAGCCTGTAACTTGACCGATGCGATCTCCGTCTTCAGCTTTTCCGTAATCAAAGCGCTGAACGCCAAGGTATGATTCAAGGTTATCTTGATTAATCACTACCTGTTTAATCTCTTTATCTAACAAGATATTTTTTACAGCCTTACGACAAAGCTTAGAAATTTCACGTTCTAAGTTACGCACACCGGCTTCACGAGTGTAATAACGAATAATACCAATAATTGCGCTATCTTCGATAACGACTTCCGAATCTTTTAAACCGTTACGTTTAATTTGTTTGGGTATCAAATGCTGCTTAGAAATATTTAGCTTTTCATCTTCGGTGTAACCAGATAAACGTATCACTTCCATACGATCTAGCAGTGGACCCGGAATATTGAAGCTATTCGATGTTGCAACAAACATAACATCAGACAGGTCATAATCGACTTCTAGGTAATGATCAGCAAACGTACTATTTTGTTCTGGATCAAGAACCTCAAGTAGAGCCGATGCAGGATCGCCACGCATATCCGAAGACATTTTGTCTATTTCATCTAACAAGAATAATGGGTTTTTAACACCAACCTTACTCATACTCTGAACAAGTTTACCTGGCATCGAGCCAATATAAGTGCGTCTATGGCCGCGAATTTCAGCCTCATCACGTACACCACCTAGTGCCATACGAACGTATTTTCGACCAGTTGAGCGAGCAATTGATTGACCTAAACTGGTTTTACCTACACCCGGGGGACCAACTAGACATAAAATCGGCCCCTTAAGTTTATTAGTGCGTTGTTGAACCGCAAGATACTCGATAATACGGTCTTTCACTTTTTCTAAACCATAATGATCAGCATCTAAAATCTTTTGTGCACCAGCTAAATCTTTTTTTACCTTAGAACGTTTTTTCCAAGGAACACCAATCATGGTATCAATGTAAGAACGCACGACAGTTGCCTCTGCAGACATCGGTGACATCATTTTGAGTTTATTCAGCTCACCTAGTGCCTTATCTTCTGCTTCTTTTGGCATTTGTGCTTCGCTAATACGCTTTTTCAACGCCTCAAACTCGTCTGGCACGTCATCCAGTTCACCCAACTCTTTTTGAATTGCTTTCATTTGCTCATTCAAATAATATTCGCGCTGGGATTTTTCCATCTGCTTCTTAACACGTGAACGGATCTTTTTCTCAACTTGCAATAAGTCGATTTCTCCTTCCATCAACGCCATTAGATACTCTAAACGCTCTGTAACGCTATCTAATTCTAATACTTTTTGCTTCTCTGGGACTTTAATAGGCATATGCGCAGCCATAGTATCAGCTAGACGCGATGCTTCATCTATACCTGACACTGAAGTCAATACCTCTGGTGGTATCTTCTTATTAAGCTTTACGTAACCTTCAAACTGACTCACTGCACTGCGAATAAAAATGTCTTGCTCTTGTTCTTCAATATCTTGTGATTCAAGAAATTGTGCTTGAGCTAGGAAATAATCATCTGATACCAAAAATTCTTCGATTTTTGCGCGCTGCGTCCCCTCTACAAGTACCTTAACCGTGCCATCAGGTAGCTTCAATAATTGTAAAACTGTCGCTATAGTACCAACGTCATATATTTCATCTGTTTTAGGGTCATCGACCGTAGCATCTTTTTGTGCGACTAAAAAGATTTGCTTATCATTTTCCATCGCCGCTTCTAGGCATCTTATCGATTTTTCTCGACCAACAAAAAGCGGGATCACCATATGTGGGTACACAACTACGTCGCGTAGTGCCAGTACTGGAATTTCAACTCGATCCGTTCTCTCAAGCGTCATTATATTCTCTTCACACTTCGTTAATTTTTATTAATACCAAACTATATGGGGATAGTGGTTATAAAGTTCAACTCATTGATAAAAAAAGGAGCCATTGGCTCCTTTTTACATGATTCACAAGCTTACTCTGAAACAGCTTTATCCTGCGGGCTATTCTCATAAATTAAGATAGGGTCAGATTCACCTTTGATCACAGTTTCATCGACTACCACCTTACTTACATCCTCAATCGACGGCAGCTCATACATAGTATCTAGCAGAACCCCCTCCACGATTGAACGTAAGCCTCGAGCACCCGTTTTGCGCTCCATTGCTTTGTGTGCAATAGCCTTTAACGCATCTTCTCTAAACTCAAGCTCAACATCTTCCATCTTAAACAGCGCTGAGAATTGCTTGGTTAGCGCATTCTTTGGTTCACTCAAAATTTGAATTAAAGCATCTTCGTCTAATTCTGTAAGCGTAGCAACAACAGGTAAGCGCCCAATGAACTCAGGGATCAAACCATATTTTACTAAGTCTTCTGGCTCTACATTTTTAAATGTCTCGCTTAAAGAGCGTGATGAGTCAGATGACTTAACATTAGCACCAAAACCTATGCCCGTATTTTTATGACTACGCTGCTCAATCACCTTGTCTAAACCTGCAAACGCACCACCACAGATAAACAAGATTTTTGATGTATCAACCTGCAAAAATTCTTGCTGAGGATGTTTTCTGCCACCTTGTGGTGGCACTGACGCAACGGTACCTTCAATCAGCTTTAATAGCGCTTGTTGAACGCCCTCGCCTGACACATCTCTCGTAATTGAAGGGTTATCAGATTTACGTGATATTTTATCAATTTCATCTATGTACACGATGCCACGTTGCGCTTTCTCAACATCGTAATCACACTTTTGTAGTAGCTTTTGAATGATATTTTCAACATCTTCGCCAACATAGCCCGCTTCAGTCAACGTTGTTGCATCTGCCATAGTAAAAGGCACATCTAACAACCTTGCTAACGTTTCAGCTAACAGTGTTTTACCACTGCCTGTCGGCCCAATGAGCAAGATATTACTTTTACTAAGCTCTATATCACTTTTAGCACCTTGGCTACGGAGTCTTTTGTAATGATTGTATACCGCTACAGACAACACCTTTTTCGCGTGTTCCTGGCCGATAACATAATCATCCAAATGATGTCTAATTTCTTTTGGAACTGGAAGTTTGTCACCTGTATCATGCTTTGGTGCAATATCCTTAATCTCTTCTCTAATGATGTCGTTACACAGTTCGACGCATTCATCGCAAATATATACCGATGGACCGGCAATTAATTTGCGTACTTCATGCTGGCTCTTACCACAAAAAGAGCAGTACAAGAGTTTATTACTTTTGTCGCCGTCTGTTGGAGTGTCTGACATTCAGCTACCTCATATTTTCATTGTTACCTACTTACGGTAACCATATACATTGTTTTAACTATACCAAATAAAATGGACTTTCGCATAGTTGTAGAGCGAGGTTTAACTACCCCGCTCCTTGAAAAGTTACTTAATATCTCTGCGAGTATGAACAGCATCCACTAACCCGTATTCCACAGCATCTTGTGCGCTCATGAAATTGTCGCGGTCAGTATCACGAGATACAACATCAAATGGCTGTCCAGTATGTTCAGCCATTAATCGATTTAATTTCTCTTTAATCGATAAGATTTCTTTGGCATGAATTTCAAAATCCGACGCCTGCCCTTGAAATCCACCTAACGGCTGATGAATCATCACGCGTGAATTGGGTAAACAATAGCGCTTACCTTTAGCACCACCTGATAGTAAGAAAGCGCCCATACTTGCTGCTTGACCAACACATACCGTGCTTATATCAGGTTTAATAAAGTTCATCGTATCATAAATCGACATACCAGCAGTTACAGAACCACCTGGTGAATTTATATATAGATAAATATCTTTCTCTGGGCTTTCAGACTCTAAAAATAATAACTGCGCGACTATCAAATTTGCCATTTGATCTTCAACTTGCCCAGTTAAGAAAATAATACGCTCTTTTAAAAGGCGCGAATAAATATCGAAAGAGCGCTCACCTTTGGCAGTTTGTTCAACAACCATAGGTACTAATGCATTGAAAGGGTCGATCATACCGTCATTCATATCTTTTATTCCTTAATCCGCAGCGTTCTAGGCAGGCTGCGTTTAGTTGGTATTCTTGCCTACAAAAAAAATGGCCCGGATAAACTACAAACCAGTGTAGAACATCACGAGCCATTAAATCGTTAGCTTAGCGTTAAGTCAATGACTTATTATGCGCCTTGCTGTGGATTCATGATTTCATCAAATGCTTTTTCAACTTCAGAAACTTGCGCACCAGCTAAAATAGATTCTACTGCTTGCTCTTCCATTGCTACATTACGCATTTGCTGCATCATTTGATCATTGCTCTTATAATAAGCAACAACTTCTGTTGGATCTTCATATGCTGATGCAACAGTATCAATTAACTCATCAACTTTTGCGTCATCAACTTTGATATCGCTCGCTTTGATAACTTCACCTAATAAAAGGCCTGTTTTAACGCGAGTAACAGCTTGTTCATGGAACAGCTCAGCAGGAAGCTCAGGCATGTTTTGAGCATTACCGCCAAAGCGCTGTGCAGCTTGCTGACGTAAAGCATCGATTTCTTGATCGATTAGTGATTTCGGTACTTCAGTTTCGTTATGCTCTAAAAGACCCTTGATCGCTTGATCTTTCACATTTGCTTTAATAGCTTGTGAAAGTTCACGTGTCATATTCTTTTTAACTTCTTCTTTGAGCGCATCTACACCGCCTTCAGCAACACCAAACTTAGTTGCGAATTCGTCATCTAACTCAGGAAGTGCTTGAGCTTCAACTTTTTTCACTGTAATTGTGAACTGTGCAGGCTTACCTTTTAAGTTTTCTGCATGATATTCCTCAGGGAAAGTCACGTCAGCAACAACTTCATCGCCCGCTTTTTTGCCAATGATGTTGTCTTCAAAACCTGGGATCATACGACCTTGGCCAAGCTCAAGTGGAAAGTCTTCAGCTCTGCCACCTTCAAACTCTTCACCCTCAACAGTACCTACGAAGTCAACCGTTACACGGTCGCTTTCGCCAGCAACTGCATCACTTTCAGCCCATGTAGCGTGTTGCTTACGAAGCGTATCTAGCATATTTGCTAAGTCTTCGTCAGTTACATCTACAACAGGCTTTTCAACCGTGATTTTATCTAAGTCTTTTAATGCAACTTCTGGGTAAACCTCAAAAGTTGCATCAAATTCTAAGTCTTTGCCTGCATCTAATGACTTTGGCGCAAAAGAAGGTGCACCAGCAGGGTTGATTTTTTCAGCAACAATCGCCTCAATGTAGTTACGTTGCATTAATTCACCTGCAACTTCTTGACGAACTGCAGCACCAAAACGTTTTTGGATAACAGACACTGGTACTTTACCAGGACGGAAACCATCAATACGCTGGGTTTTAGACAGTTGTTGTAAGCGTTTTTTTACTTCAGTCTCAACGTTCTCTGCAGGAACGGTGATAGTCAGACGGCGCTCAAGGCCTTGAGTCGTCTCAACAGAAACTTGCATGATTTACCTCAATCTTCAATTTTGGCGACAACGCGCCTTCTTTACAAACAAGTTACACATCATGCCTTAATCAGCCTATCCACGGAAGTCCGTTTTGAGCACCAATTGCATGTGTCATTCTTGTTGCCTGCCCTTCATGGGCGCTATGTTAAACAATAGACGCGGCATTATAACCTATAAAAATGTTTAGTCGAGCAATCAGGATAAATTTATGAAGAAATAAGGGCTGAACGGTTAAAAGTTAGTTAATTTTAGAAATATAGAAGAGTATAAA
>NZ_ARPN01000113.1:0-24678 GCF_054966645.1 Pseudoalteromonas sp. SANK 73390 | reverse complement strand
AAAGAGAAACGAGACCAGGATATCGGAGGTTCACTCTTTTAAGATACGTCCCGCGTCCGCCAATTCCTCTAGGTGGTTAATCTAGGAGGCATCGTTTAAGTTAAGATGTAAAACAGACTTAAATACGGACGCGTAGCTCAGCTGGATAGAGTACCTGGCTACGAACCAGGCGGTCGGAGGTTCGAATCCTCCCGCGTCCGCCACTTCTTTTAGAAGTGAGCAATCAACCGACATGTTCTGAAAGGCAGTCGGTTTTTTTGTGCCTAAAATTTGCGTTGTATTTGTCTTTTAAGTAGGTTGGATAAACGAAGTGCCATCCAACACCACTCATTGCTCAGTTCAGCCTGAGTAAAATACATGGCTACGAACCAAGCGGTCGAAGGTCCACTCTCATAAATAAAGTCCCGTGTCCGCCACTTCTTTTAGAAGTGGTCAATCAACCCGCGCTCTAATAAAGACAGTCGGTTTTTTTGTGCCTGAAATTTGCGCTGTGATTGTCTTTTTAGTAGGTTAGATAAACGAAGTGCCATCCAACACTACTTTCAAACACCATCCCCTCCATTTTGTCAGCGAAGTTTTATCTAAGAGATGTATGAACTTGCCCTTGGTAAACAGATATCTTTCGGTTGAAATATCTGTTCACCACAAATACTTTTAGTTCATTTTTTAATTTACATCTTAATTTAATTAGGCTCTTTATCGTCCTTTGCATGAAGTAATTCAACAATGGCTTTAAAGTTTCGTCGTGAGGTTTCTTTTGTTAGAGCCTGGCGCAATGTAGGCTTGATGCCTACCTGATTGTTTTGTTTAGCAAGCGCTGAAATTGCAGCGTAGCGTATCGCATCATTGCTGTCATTGACGGTGATATTAAGTACGCTATCGTTGGCCTTGGCACTCATTTGGTAACTTCCAAATGCACTGACGACTGCTTTTGTATTGCGCTTTGTTGAGTCAAAGAAGTGCTGCTCTAAATTTTGGTAAGCGTTTGCTGTTTGCATCATTCCTAGTGCTCGAATAGATGCCTTTCGATGCGTGCACTTTTATTAGTTAAATGCTCAGTGATCAGCCCTTCATGCTCAGGCGATCTATTATTGCCTAATGCTGAGATAAGGCTCGCGGTTTTACTCTCGCTTTCGTTTAAAACAATTTGCTCACTGATGGCTTGGCTAAGCTGTGTTGCACTGTCTTAGGATATAAACATGACAAGGATATAAACATGGATATAAACATGACACCCACTTTTATTTGCATGTTTTTTGTTCATTGCCTATCTTTTATTTATCTGCATAAAAGGTAGGCAAGTCTCATGGCAACGGCACGTAAAAGACAGGTCAGTTTGGTTGATACTAAATACTATCACTGCATTTCACGATGTGTTCGCCGTGCTTTTTTGTGTGGTGACGATGCGGTAACTGGTAAGAGTTATGAGCACCGTAGGCAATGGGTCGAAGATAAGCTACTAGCGCTTGCCAAAGTATTTTGTATTGATGTGTGTGCTTATGCGGTGATGAGCAATCACACGCATATTGTGTTGTATGTGGATGATAAAAAAGCCAAGCGACTGAATGATAAAGCCATACTTCTTCGTTGGCACAAATTATTTAAAGGCACACTGCTTACGCAAAAATATTTGCAAGGGGAAAAACTGGATAAAGCTCAACAATTCTTTTTAAATCGAACAATTGCAGATTACCGCACTCGACTTGCTGATATAAGCTGGTTTATGCGCGTACTCAATGAAGATATCGCTAGAAAAGCCAATAAAGAAGATAACTGCACAGGCCGATTTTGGGAAGGGCGTTTTAAATCGCAAGCTCTGCTTGATGAAGCGGCGCTGGCTGCATGTATGGCCTACGTTGACCTAAATCCCATCAGAGCTAAAATGGCAAAAACACCAGAAGACTCTGACCACACCAGTGTTCAAAAGCGAATTAAATCAGCCAAAGACGCTAAACAACCCAAACAACTTGCTCGCTTTGCAGGCAGCCCCAGAAAACACATGCCCAAAGGGCTGCCCTTCGAGTTAAAGTCTTATTTAGAATTAGTTGAACTCACAGGCCGTTGTATACGAGAAGGTAAACGCGGGCACATAGAGCAGCACACACTTCCTATCTTAGAGCGACTAATCATAGCGCCCGAAAATTGGCTAAAGCTCACCACACAATTTACCAAAGTGTTCAAAGGGGCAGTAGGGCGGCCCAATAAGCTTGATGGCTTCTACGCACATTTAGAAGTAAAACGGCGAACCGGCATCAGTCAATGTGAAAGGCTGCTCGCTTAAATTACTCCATAACCTAAAGAACTTAACCGCAATAATGCTGACAAAGTAAGCAATGCTGTGCTTAACACTTTGTAATTACCACTTAAAACCCTAGGATAAAACTACAAATAGTAGTAAAGAAGTAATTTTGGCGTAAAAATATCAAAGGCACTGGCTTTTACACACTCGTTTTTTGATAATTTAGCAATGGCTGTCAAATTTTCTTCGATGGCTGTCAAATTTTCTTCGTCGTCAAATTTTCTTCGTCAAATTTTCTTCTATCGCAGCCACAAACTGACTAGGTGCTTGCTCAGCACGCAACTTAGTACGCTGATTATAAAATGTTTTGGTATTGAGTTCATACTGCTGGCAAAACTCCGCGACGGATAGCTTGCTTTGAGCATGTTGTTTTATAAGCAGTTGCCACTGCTCAGCGGTTTTATGTTTAGGCATAGTATGCTCCAAATTGAGATAAGAGCTTTACTTTATGAGTCTGTAGCTTCAGCGGCTAGGTGTGGTTTAGGCGACGCTTACAGAATATGAGGTATGTCATCATATTTTACAATGATAATGTTATGGCTCGGTATTAAGATTTACATGAGTATTAGAAGGTAAAAAGTGAGGAGATTAAGCACTACCTTGCATGATGCAATGTTCTGCTGAAGTTACTTGAAGCACCTTTGTAAAGTGACTGTACTTTCTAGTCTTACTGCCCTTTCTAATCTTCTCCTAGATATGCCCAGTTAATTGTAATCCTTGGCCCGCTAATCGTCATCCTGACGAAGGTCAGGATCTTTTGTCCCTCAGGCATCAGCCAGATAAGCCAGTTATATCACTTTTATATATACCTGTACCTTAATAAGTGATGAAACAAGCAACCTGACCCCACTGGCTTTTGTCTGGTACATAATATAGAAAAGCTACAAAACAGGATATATTAAGAAGAGCAGGGCCATTTTACCCAAAATAAAGCCACAAAAGTCCGCTGTTAAGACCGATAATCCCCCCCTCAAAGAACATAATGAGAATCAAAGTGAAAAGCCACTAAACGATTGAATCAAAATAGGAACTCAGCTATGGTTGAGGCATCAATAAAAAATAAATTAAAACGAGTAATTCTACAGGCTTGTTAGCTGTACAAATATATGAATGATAAATTTATACAAGAAGCAGAGGATAATGATTTCCTTTTAATTGATGGATGTATTCTGTCTCGTGCATATATCCCTGAAAATAATGCAGTTAAATGCCACTCATGTCAGGCGACTGCAATATATCAGGAAACATTTGATGCTTACTTTTGTGCATATTGTAATATTTGGCTAGAGAAAAAGTGTGGTGATCCTCATTGTGATTACTGTCCCAAAAGGCCTGAGAAACCACTGCCAAACGAAAACGAAAGGAGGCGCTTGCGTAATGCTAAAGATAAAATCGTATATCCTCCTGAATGAGACAGCTAACAAAACTAATGGGGTAAACTAATGGGGTCAAGTTGCTTGTTTCATAACTAATTTAGGAACGCACATTTTTATTGAAAAGTAATTTGAAGCAATAGGTAGGCTCCTTAAATTTATAATGATTATTGAAGTACCTTCTGAACAATATCAGCAAAAGGCAAGGCGCGACCCCATGAGTTCTGAACAATATCAGGACCCCATGAGTAATACTATGTATCCAAGTAAGGAGTGATGAATGGTGAGTAAATTTAATGTTCCAAATATTCCAGGTGCGTTCGGGTGCTTTCTATATGAATATGAAACCCCTGATATTGATGACTATGAAGGGGTTGATGATGTTTACGATCTGCCTTTTGGTTTTTTGACATGCTGTGTAGCAGAAGTATTAGAACGTGCTCAATCAGGCTGGATAGATTTAGGGCTGTTACGTAACGAACTCCTATTTGCTTATCAACAAGGTAATGACTTTTGGGATTGGTTAAATTCAAATGGTGAGCGCCAATATGATGTTGAAGAAGGCGTTCAGTCGGCTGCTCTTGACTGCTGGGACCACTTTTACCCACATGCGTTTAGTGACGTTGAGTCGATATTAGATGTGTATCACCCTGATATGTTGAAGTTGTTGATGAAGCGTTGTGTGTGGGATGTGTTATTTCCAGACGAGACATTGCCAAACTATCAAGAGCCAAATGATGGTTATTTGCCTCATTTTGAGCAATTTAAGCGCATTGGCAAATAAGTTAATCGTGAATTAATCGAAAAACCAATGGGGTCAAGTTACTTGTTTCATAACTTATTTAGGAACGTACGTTCTTATTGAAAATAAACAATAGCGCCTCGTCTTGCTTATTACCTTTTCTGCTCCTTTAAATAATGCCGCTCTCAATAGTCACTCAAATTTGAAAGATTAAGTATTTTATCCATGTCTCAGGTTTTGAAAAAATAATTTTGTGTGGCCAGTTTCGGTTGCATTTTTTGTTAGCTTCGTCATCATAAATGCAAATTTTTAGCCGATAGAGCCCATGCGTTTTCTAATATTTTTACTCATTTTCACTTCTTTATATAACCATGCTATTGAGGTTGGCGCTGAGCGTTACGATCAATACCTTCCTTTATTAAATAACCAACGTGTTGCGCTTGTGGTTAATCAAACGGCGCAAACTAAAGATGGGCACCTGCTCGATAGCTTGCTCGAAAAAGGCGTGAACGTTCGCAAAGTTTTTGCGCCAGAGCATGGGTTTAGAGGCGATCATGATGCGGGTGCTAAAGTCGACTCATCAAAAGATGCAAAAACGGGGCTGCCAATTATTTCGCTCTACGGTAAAAGCAAGAAGCCTTCTGCTGAAGTTTTAAAAGATATCGACACCATTATTTTTGACATTCAAGATGTGGGGGTGCGCTTTTACACCTACATCAGTACTATGCATTATGTAATGGCAGCGGCGGCTGAGCAGGGAATACAGTTTATTGTTTTAGACAGACCCAACCCGAATATTGCCTATATTGATGGCCCTATACTTGAGCCAGAATTTAAATCTTTTGTGGGTATGCATCCTATTCCAGTGTTACATGGTATGACTGTAGGGGAGTTAGCTAATATGATAAATGCCGAAGGCTGGCTCGATGTTGACAAACAACTCGCTTTGACAGTCGTCCCTGTTGCTCATTATAACGCTAGTATGGCGTATGATTTACCAATTAAGCCCAGTCCAAACCTACCTAACTCGCAAGCTATCATGTTATATCCATCGCTATGCTTCTTTGAAGCAACTCCTGTATCTGTTGGGCGTGGCACAAACATGCCTTTTCAGGTGTTTGGTCACGATAAAATTAAACTAGGTGACTTTAGTTTTACGCCAAAGCCAATCAAAGGCGCGGCGCAAAACCCAAAACTTAATGGCAAAGTTGCATATGGCTTAGACTTAACTAAGCAAAGTACGCATGGATTAAACCTAAAATGGTTTATCCACGCCTATCAGGCATTTGCAAAAAGTGGACGGGTATTTTTTAAACATGAGCAGTTTATGGATAAATTGGCGGGAACGGATAAACTTCGTATCGCAATTAAAAACAATATGTCTTACAAGCAAATAAAACAAAGTTGGCAGGCTGACTTGAGTGTATTTAAACAGCGTCGACAGCCTTACCTAATTTATGTGCGTTAAGAGTGGCGTATATCGTATACGTGCTCGTTCGCTTTATCTGCCCGCTTTTGCCAGCGTAGATTAGATTGGGTGAGCCCAGTAAATAACACATCAATTAAATAGCTTTGAGAAGTACGTGTTAAAATAGAGGCGTGTTTAACTGGCTCTTCACCAATAACGTTAAATAGCTTAATACATGCCAACTCGTTTAATGGGTTGCTGCCATAGCGTGATAACGACAAAATGGTACAGTGATTATTTTTTGCTTGTCTGGCTACTCGCAGTACGGCTTTGCTTTGGCCTGAGTCGCTAATCGCAATTAATAAATCATCTTTACCCATGGTCGCCATGTAACTTGCCGCAGATAACTCATCTGTTTGAGCAATTGCTGGCAATCCTATTTTTTGCAATTTTAGCGCAAAGTCTTGAGCCATGGTAAAGCTACCGCCCACGGCACATAATAATATTTTTCTTGCAGATTTTAGTGCAACAATCGCTTGCTCAAATTGTTCTGCATCATTGAGTTTATGTGTTTCATGCAAAATACCTTGCTGATGAGATAGCAGTTTGAGTGCGATTGAATGAATGGGGTCTGTGTGCGTGATTTGAGTCAATGTGGTTTCTGGTTGTACTGTGAGTAAATTTAAATCATCAATTACAGCAAGCTTAAAGGCTGGAAAGCCTTTATAACCAAGCTTTTGTGCAAATTTAACCACACTTGATTGACTTACACCCGCCTGTCTTGCCAGTTCAACAGAAGACAAAGAGCGGATTTTTGCCCCCGAGTTGAGAGTGAAATCAGCCAACTTCGCTTCGCTGCTTGAAAGGCTGGGCTTGAGCGCTTTTATTTTTACAAATGTCGACATTTCGATACTTTATGGTTACTTGTTTGTAGTTATTATAGGTTCAAATAATCGGCAGTGATAGTCAGTGCATCAATTATTGTGTTTTTTCATAATATTTAACTATTATGGGTACATAAGTTGTCATTATGATTATAAAGGTGGTAGAGGCCTTGTTTTTAATGGTGAACACTTTAAGCTACTAAACCTTAATAAACATGACTAACTGGCTATGCTATAAGGGAAAATATGACTTGGTATTCAATTTTGCCACCATTAATTGCAATTTTAGTGGTGTTCTGGCGAAAAGAAGTAATATTAGCGCTGATATTAGCATTGATTTCTTCTGAATTTTTGTTGCTTATGCAACATAATTATAGTCAACTTATGATGACACCTGTCAACAGTATTGAACGCATTGTGAGTGTGGTGACATCAGCAGGTAATAGTCGAATTTTAATTTTTAGTTTGATCATTGGAGCTTTATTGGCATACATCAGAGAATCCGGTGGTGTTGCAGCAACTGTCAATATGTTGATGAATAAAGGGGTGGCGAAGAGTAAAAGGCAAGTTGGCCTGCTCACTATGTTTACAGGTACTGCCGTGTTTATTGAGTCAAATATGAGTGTATTAACCTCTGGTATTGTCTCTCGAGGGTTATTTGATAAGTTCAAAATGAGCCGCGCACGCCTAGCATATATTATTGATAGTACCAGTGCGCCAGTTTGTATTCTTATTTTACTCAACGGCTGGGGAGCTTACATACTTGGGCTGTTAAGTAATTATGAATTAGAACAATCAGCAGTAAGCATATTATGGAGTAGCGTTGCGTTTAATTTTTACGCCATTATTGCGCTGTTGATTGTGTTGTATACGATAGTATTTGATAAGGTGCATGGCCCAATGAAAGTTGCTGAGCAGCAACTTGAGAAGCAACAAGTTGTACTTGATGCTGGGCCAAAAGCGACTAAAGCGCGATTTATGCTACTGCCATTAGTGACTTTGGTGGGTTCAATGATTGGTTTTATGTTTTGGACTGGGGGCGGGGTCTTGGCTCAAGGAAGTGGCTCTAAATCGGTACTTTATGCCACGGTTTTAGCAACTGCACTAGCTTATATTTTATTACTTAGTGCAAAGCGCTTTAATCACCATGAGCTAGTAAATGTTGGATTTAAAGGGATGGGGGAGCTACTACCTTTAGTGACTATTGTACTTTTATCTTTAACCTTAGGGTCGAGCTTAAAAGAGCTAGGTACAGGTGTGTTTGTCGCATCATTAGTGGGTGACTATCTTCCAATATACTTTATTGTACCAGTGCTGTTTTTAGCGGGGGCAATTATGTCGTTTACCACAGGCACATCGTGGGGCACTTTTGCTATTTTGATCCCCATTGGTGTTCCGCTTATTCAAGCATTAGGCCTGCCTCCAGCTTTGGTGATGGGTGCTATTTTAAGTGGCGGTATTTTTGGTGATCACTGCTCTCCAATTTCAGATACGAGTGCGGTTTCAGCATTGGCATCTGGGTGTGATCTACTAACTCATGTAAAAACTCAGTTGCCTTATGCATTAGTCGGCGGAGCGTTGTCATTAGTATGCTTCTTCATCGCCAGTGTGGTGATGATTTAACCACATTGCTCAGTGCTGTGAGCTTCAAGGGCGGATAAGCTAATAAGCTGCCCTTGTGGGTTTCTCTTAAACGCCAGTAGTGTGCCTACGGCTTGGGTTTTAACCTTATGTTTATCAATTAACTTTGCGACTAACTCAGTGTTAATTTCTAATAACGTTTGCTGTTTGCAATCTGCTATAAACCATTTATCTGTTTGCTTTTCAATTAACCGCCCATGCCCTTGATAAGCATTTTTAATAACTTGAGCTGCTTGTACCATTGCTTGATCTAATTGTTGTTTCTTTGCTGTGAATGACAGACGGTACTGGCCGTCTTCTATACTATGCACTTCAACCTGTTGATAATTATTTAAGTCTAGAGCGTAAACAGGTGGTACGGTGCTCTGGTTTTGACTAAATAGAAGATAAGCTAAAAAAACAGCACCAATACTGGCACACAGCCATTGCATTTTTGGCCAAATAGCGTTGTTTTTTGGCTTTTTACATACCGTTTTAAAGTGCGCTAATTGCGCTTTAGTTAGGCGGTTTTGGCTCTTTTGCTTTGCGAATTCTTGTTTTAACTGTTGGTTGAGTTGCTCATCGTTCATGGTTTTCTCCAAGTACTTGTTTGAGCTGTTGCTTTGCGTAGCGTAAGCGCGTTTTAATGGTTTCGGTATTGCAGTGCGTGATTTGTGCAATTTCTTTTAAAGAGAATGCTTCAAGCTGTAAGGTGAGCGCTTCTTTTTGTAAAAACGGCAATTGTGCTATAGCAGCATTAAGCTGATTGTTTGTTGATGAGGTGGGTGTGCTATCAACTAACGTGTGCTCATCCAGCTCGCAAACACGTCGTTGCTTTCTCAATTCATCAATCAATGCGTTTCGCGCAACAGTAAATAGCCAAGCTTTAGCTGATTGCTGTTGCAGGTATAGGTGTTTCTTTTCCATAGTAATAAGCCATGTTTTTTGACATATATCTTGTGCTAGCTCGGTATTTGAGTGGCTACGTAAAAAGTAATATAGGTCTTGGCTATACATATCAATGAGTTGCTCTAAGTATTTATGATCACCACTTTTTTTATAGGCTAAAAGGGCATCATCAGGTATATCGCTGTGAACCAACCAAGATTTTAAGGCTATAAGCATAGGCACTCTCTTAGGGGCAATATGCCCCAGCTAATTACTACTGAGCTAATTTAAACTCTAACACAACATTTTGGTTAGTCTGTAAAACAGCACGGCCATTTTCTATTTTAGGGCGATATTTCCAACGTTTTAGTGCTGCGATGGCAGCGCGGTTAAAAGTTCGTTTTGGCTGTGCGTCAAGTACATTGATATTTGTGACTTCACCTGTGGGTGATATGGCAAAGGTAAGTTTTACCCAGCCTTGAATGCCATCACGTGCAGCAATGGCCGGGTACTTGGGTTCGGCTCTAACAATGGGCATCGCGCTCCCTTCTGTTGGCATTAATGTTGGCGCTAAAATACCGACTTTAGGCGTTGTTATACTCGGACGATATGCCGTTGCCATGGTCAGGCTTGGGTTTGGTGTGGCTTCATTCGTTAAACGAGTCGGAGGTGGCTGCACTTTAGGAGGAGGTGGTAATCTGGTTTTTTCCTCCGTTGGGCTATCTTCTCTATTTTGTGCAATTGCTACGACAGGGTATGACTTACTTTCTGGGGGACGAATATTATCTTGAGTGATTAATTGCTGCATCAATACAAACGCAGCGCCAGTCATTAAGGTGCTGCCAAGTAAGGCACTGGTGAGTTTTTTGTAATTGAATGGGCTTGGTTGAAGCGCAATATTTTGCATAGCGTGATCCTTATTGGTTGTCTCCTTTGTATAACGGCGCAGAATTTAATAAGGGGTGAATATTTTTTAAAATTCTTTTCTGCGCAAGAAAGCGATACAATAGTGGCTTGTCGATAAGGGGTCATTATGCAGTTAAAAAAGATTGATAAAGCACGCTACCGCAACCATTTAAATAAAGTTATTGCGGCATGCGTAGCTTCGTTGGCCACAGGAAGTTTAGGTATTGCACAGGCCTTGATTGTAATATTCCCAGATGCCGACGGCAGTCATTTTCATTGGAACTTACTGGGGGTAATTGTCAGTGTTGTTGCAATAGCCTTAGTTTTGAAAAAGTATCGCACTCATTCATTTATGTATGAAGTGAATTATGTTTGGGAGCTAAAACAGTCGCTAAACAAAGTAACGCGTAAAATGGCTAAGTTAAAAAAAGCAGCCCAAGAGGGCGATGCTGATGCTATGTTAGCGATGCAGTTTAGTTATAGTGGCTCGAAACAATTGTGGGAGCTTGATGACAACACCATTACTTTGGATGATTTGAGCATTTGGCAAGCACAACTAGATACCTTGGCAAGTCGTTATCAGGTGCAGTTGGATTTAGCTCAGTATGATGAATCTTCACTCAAGAACTTTTAGTTAGGTTATTTTTTAAAGCGTACTCGTCACTTGTTTTTAGAAGTTTTGGGTACCATATCTATATTAACATCATAAAATTGTGATATTATCACATAAATGTTTTTTTAAGGTCTGACAAGTCGTGGCAGAAGTAAGAGCGAGAGTGCAGTTAAACGTAGGGCAACAGAGTCATATTCCTGCGGAAATAGTTTCCTTTAGTGGTCTTAATGATGGCCAAGAGCATGTCGCATTGATATTCAACAAAGCAGATCAGGCGCAAGCTACTCCTTTAATTAGAATGCATTCAGAGTGTTTGACAGGAGATGTGTTTCATTCTTCGCGTTGTGATTGCGGTGAGCAATTAAATGAATGTATCGAAAGCATGCATCAACAAGGTGGCGTGCTACTTTATTTGCGCCAAGAAGGCCGAGGCATTGGTCTTTATAATAAAATAGATGCTTATGTTTTGCAGTCACAAGGGATGAATACTTATGAAGCTAATAATCACCTTGGCTTTGCTGATGATTTAAGAGATTTTTCTGATGCGGTATTGATGCTAAAGGCGCTTGGTTTAAAACAAGTTAAGTTGATGACTAACAACCCAAATAAACTTAATGCATTACGAGATGCGGGTATTGATGTTGAAGCAGTCATCGGTACGCAAGCACATGTTAAAGCGGGTATTGTGGGTAACCGAAGCTACCTAGAAACAAAGGTTAAGCATGGCGCGCATATGCTCGACATTAAAAAAGTTTCCAAGCCTAAATAAATAGACGAGTTTTGCTTTTTTAAAGTGCGGCCAGTTGGTCGCATTTTGCGTTCTAATAGGTATAATCACAGTGTTTTTACTAACGTAGAGTTATTATGTCTGCCAAGTTTAGAGTTTTTAAAGCTGCTATGGGTGTGCAGTGGCTTAAAGCCGGATGGGAAATTTTTAAAACCCAACCCATGACATTTATTATTATGCATGTGTTTATGATAGCAGTGGCTTTAATACCACTGGCTATGCCGCCGCTGCAATTGTTTGCGGCTTTTGCAGCGCCATTTTTGACTGCAGGTTTTTATTTAGCGGTGTTGTCTAAGCAGCAGGGTAAAGTTATTTCTCTAGCCAGTATATTAGCGGCATTTTCAGCCAAAGGGCGGCGCTTAAATTTGTTTCGCTTAGGATTATATCAATTAGGTGTGGTGATAGTGCTAACTTGGGCAGCCGGGTTATTATTTGAAGATGCGGTTAATATCATGGTTAATGCCACACCGGAGCAGTCGCCAGAGCAACTTATTAGTGCAATCTTGGCAAATATTTCAATGGCCGATGTGATGTTATTTGTGATTGCTCATTCGGTCAATATGATGGCATTTGCTTATGCTTTACCTATTGTATTTTTTAAAGGTGAAAAACGAATATTTAAAGCACTGGGGCAATCACTTCAAGTTTTCTTTGTTAATATGGCTCCATTAGGTGTTTATAGTTTACTGATTGGACTCTTAATTGCGGCTGCCGTGCCATTGAGTATGGTGCCACTGTTAGTCATTATGCCGATAGCTTATATTAGTTTTTTTGTGTCTTTTCAGGCTATTTTTATGCCTACTGAACGCCAACCTAACGATGAAGTTCAAAGTGATACTAATACATCAGGCCAGAATGGGCGCTTTGACGCCTAATGGATGACAGCGAAAAACAAAAGCTTAAAAACTATGTTCTTTGGTTATTGGGTAGGCAGGAATACTCTAAAAAAGAGCTCACACAAAAGCTCAAAGCTAAACAAGCTGACGAAAGCTTTATTGAAGATTTACTCCAGTGGTTAGAGTCACTTGGCTATATTGATGATAATCGGTATTGTGAGAGCTTTTTAAGAAGGCAGATAAACAAAGGGTTAGGACTTAAGCGAGTGCTAGCCGAGGCAGGGAACAAAGGGGTTGATCGAGCCCTATTGATGCAGCTTATTGAAACGCAGGAAATAGACTGGTTTGAGCTGTCGCTGGCAACGTATAACCGAAAATATGCCAGTACGCCAAATAAACTCGATTATAAAGACAAAGCTAAACGCGTTCGTTACATGATGTATCGTGGTTTTAGCTATGAAGAAATAGATTTTGCAATGCAAGCAGCAACAATGGGTGAATAATCACATGCAGCACATGACTACCGCACAGATCAGGCAAGCGTTTTTAGACTATTTTGCCAAACAACAACATCAAGTTGTGCCTTCAAGCTCGTTGATCCCGGGCAATGATGCCACTTTGTTATTTAACAATGCGGGTATGGTGCAATTTAAAGATGTTTTTTTAGGCGCAGAAAGCCGTCCTTATAGTAGAGCAACCAGCTCTCAACGATGTGTGCGTGCCGGTGGTAAGCACAATGATTTAGAAAATGTAGGCTATACAGCCCGTCACCATACGTTTTTTGAAATGCTAGGTAACTTTAGCTTTGGTGATTACTTTAAACAAGATGCGATTAAGTTTGCATGGCAGTTTTTAACTGACGTTTTGCAATTACCAAAAGAAAAACTACTCGTTACTATTTATCATACCGATGATGAAGCGTTTGATATTTGGCACAAAGAAGTGGGTATTGCACAAGATAATATTATTCGTATAGATACGTCTGATAACTTTTGGTCAATGGGCGATACGGGTCCATGTGGTCCTTGCTCTGAAATTTTCTATGACCACGGTGAACATATTTGGGGCGGTCGCCCTGGTACACCTGAAGAAGACGGTGACCGCTTTATCGAAATTTGGAATTTGGTATTCATGCAGTACAACCGTCATGCGGATGGCACGATGGAGCCATTGCCTAAACAGTCGGTAGACACAGGTATGGGCCTTGAGCGTATTTCTGCCATTTTGCAAGGGGTGCACTCAAACTATGAAATTGACTTGTTCCAAGGGTTGATCCAAGCTGCGGCAAAAGTAACACATGCACAAGATTTAGAAGATAAATCATTGCGTGTTGTTGCGGACCACATTCGTTCGTGCGCATTTTTAGTCTCTGATGGTGTTATGCCCTCTAATGAAGGCCGTGGCTATGTATTACGTCGTATTATTCGTCGTGCTGTGCGCCATGGTAATAAACTCGGTGCTCAAGGGGCATTTTTCTATAAGTTGGTAGCTGCGTTAATTGAGCAAATGGGCCAAGCCTATCCTGAACTTGCCAAGCAACAAGCCATTATTGAAAAAGTACTTCGTATTGAAGAAGAACAGTTTGGCAAAACGCTTGACCGAGGCCTTGCCATTTTAGAAGAAAGTTTAGCGGGTATTAAAGGTGATGTTATTCCTGGCGAACTGGTGTTTAAGTTGTATGACACTTATGGATTTCCGGCTGATTTAACCGCCGATGTGGCGCGCGAACGCTTCATGACAATTGATGAAAAAGGCTTCCAAGAATGTATGGAAGTACAGCGTAAAAAAGCACAACAAGCGGGTAAGTTTGGTGCCGATTACAACGAGCAGTTAAAATCAGAAAAAACCACAGATTTTAAAGGTTATGACGCTGAACATTATAGCGGTACTGTGATTGAGTTATTCTATGAGGGTAATACAGTATCTGTGCTAGAAGCGGGTCAGCAGGGTATTGTTGTTCTTGATCGTACCCCATTTTACGCGGAATCTGGCGGTCAAGTGGGTGATACAGGGATATTGAAAGTAGCTAATGGTGAATTTGTCGTTTCTGATACCACTAAATTAGGTAATGCTTTTGCACACCATGGTTCAGTGACAGGGCGTATTAGTATCAATGAAAAAGTTGATGCACAAATAGATGCGCAACGCCGAGAAAACATTAAAAAGAACCATACTGCAACGCATTTAGTACATGAAGCATTACGGCAAATATTGGGCGACCATGTAACGCAAAAAGGGTCTTTAGTGATGGCGGATCGCTTGCGTTTTGATTTCTCACATTTTGAAGGTGTTACCAAGCAACAATTGCGTGAAGTTGAAGAAATGGTGAACGCGCAAATTCGCACTAACTTTGCACTCAATACTGAACTTATGGACATTGATGCTGCAAAAGAAAAAGGGGCGATGGCACTGTTTGGTGAAAAGTATGATGACGAGGTACGCGTGGTCTCTATTGGTGACTATTCAATTGAACTATGTGGCGGCACCCATGTGAAGCGTGCCGGCGACATTGGTCTATTCAAAATAGTTTCTGAAGGTGGTATCGCTGCTGGCGTTCGTCGTATTGAGGCGGTCACAGGGGCTGACGCGCTTAACTATGTGGTTGAACAAGAACAGCAATTAAATGACATTGCAGCTTTATTAAAAGGTGATTCAAACAATGTACTTGATAAAGTAACAAGCTTGATTGAAAAGCACAAAGGTCTTGAGAAGCAAATTATACAATTAAACGATAAATTGGCCAGTGCTGCGGGTGCTTCGTTACTAGAGTCAGCGGTTGAAATAAACGGCGTTAAATTACTGGTTGCAAACGTAGCGGGTACAGAGTCAAAAGCGCTTCGTGGTATGGTTGATGACTTAAAAAATAAGATGGGCTCAGGCGTTATTGCATTAGGTGTTGCTAATGGTGATAAAGTGAGCCTGATAGCAGGTGTTACAAAAGACTTGGTGGGTCAAGTTAAAGCGGGTGAGCTGGTTAATCACATGGCAGCACAAGTTGGTGGTAAAGGTGGTGGCCGTCCAGATATGGCACAAGCCGGTGGTAGTGAGCCGCAAAACTTAGACGCTGCACTAGAGAGCGTTAACCAGTGGGTCACTGAGAAAACTCAGTAACCTGTGGCATTAATAGTACAAAAATTTGGAGGCACTTCGGTAGGTTCAATAGAGCGTATCGAAGCTGTCTCAGATCTTATCATTAAAACTCAGCAACAAGGCCATAAAGTGGTCGTCGTTGTATCTGCCATGTCTGGCGAAACCAACCGCTTGTTTAACTTAGCAACTCAGATTGATGAAACCCCCAGTGCCAGAGAGCTCGATGTACTGTTAAGCACGGGTGAGCAAGTGAGTATTGCATTGTTGGCGATGGCTATTATTAAGCGTGGCTATTCTGCGGTGAGCTTACTGGCTGAACAAATTGCCATCAAAACAGACAATATGTTTGGCCGTGCACGTGTTGAGTACATAGATACAGAACGCCTAAAGCAAGAACTTGAACATAACCGTATAGCTATTGTAGCGGGCTTTCAAGGTCGTGATGTAGAAGGTAATGTTACGACTTTGGGGCGAGGTGGCACTGACACCACCGCGGTTGAAATAGCCGGTGCAATCCAAGCTGATGAATGCCAGATTTATACTGATGTAGATGGTGTTTACACCGCAGATCCGAGACTGGTTGAACAGGCCAAAAGACTGCCACAAATCAGGTTTGAAGAGATGCTTGAGTTAGCGAGCCTTGGCGCTAAAGTACTTCATTTACGCTCTGTTGAAGCTGCGGGGCGCTATAAATTACCATTGAGAGTATTATCAAGCTTTACACCTGATGAAGGTACTTTGATAAGCTTTAAGGAAACGCCCATGTCTGATAATCCCGTCACTGGGATAGCAACAAATAAAGATGTTGTTTTTTATCAATTTAGTACCAGTGAAGCTAAAATTTTTGCTCAATTTATTAGTGAATTAGCTAAATCACAAATTGAAGTAGATATGCTGCACCAGTTGAGTCGCCAAGTGGATATTTTAAGCTATGCTTTTACAGTGCAGAGCAATGATCACCTAGCAGTTTTGGCATTATTGCAGTCGGAACCATTTGCACATAGCATTCATGAAGTGGTATTTGAGCTAAATATGGCAAAAATCTCGTTAGTTGGATTAGGGGTTCAGTCACAGCCAGAGGTATTGGCAAAGTCATTAACTGTATTAGCAGATAAGCAAGTTACCCCAAAGTTAATGAGTACGGCACAAATTAAAGTGTCAATTTTGGTGACCGAAACGCAGCTTCATAGCGTAATTAACCAATTACATGTAACATTTTTGCCGTAAAGTGCAGCTAAGCTATGTTTTTTGCTTACTTTTATGCTCACTTTTCATTAAAATGGTTTTGACGCGGAATCTTTTAATTATTGGAATACAGGAGCAAGAGAATGCTAATACTAACTCGTCGAGTAGGTGAAACCCTCATGATTGGTGATGAAGTAACCGTAACTGTGCTAGGTGTAAAGGGCAATCAGGTACGCATCGGTGTTAATGCACCAAAAGATGTATCAGTACACCGTGAAGAAATTTACATGCGTATTCAGGCTGAGAAATCGAACCCTTCGACTGGCAATATGTAAGCCGCTCAACTTATAAGATAAATATAGCCACCTAGTGGCTATATTTTTGTTTTTGCTAAAATGAAACTATAACCTTCACTACTAATTGCAGCCTTAGAAATATACTGCATGCCTTTTTTAGTCTTCAAAATTATGCCTTTGTCAGTATTAGTTGCTTGAATGATCTCTAGCCATGAAAAATGGTATTTTTTATATGGGTTAACCGCTTTTATGCCATCGTTATCAATATGTAATGTGACGATACTACCTGATGCTCTACTTAACATTTGCCTTGTTATCCACCACGGTCTTCTATAAGTAAATGCAATAACTTCCAATATTGCAATCACAGCTAAAAAGCTCGCTAGATAAGGTTTATTAAGTAAATACCATGAGAATACAGCAAGGAACATTAAAAAAATTAATAGCGGGTACTTAAGTTTAGCCTTATCACTAAAAGCCACAGACTCATCAAAACACTCTGCAAAGTAGCTTTTATCTAGAGTGAATTTTTCAGTAAACATTTATAACTCCAACCATCGCTAAACGGCCGCTATTGTAGCGTATTAGGGCTATGAAGCCACTATTCAATTATGCGCCATCAAGAGGTTTAAACGAGGCTTGAATATGCCTTTGGTAAGACCAATTTATTGTTAACGGATTTTTGAATTGATGCTGTTTCTCTTTGGTTTGGCTAGTTTTATTTTTAGTTGCTATTTTGAATATTTTTCATATTTATAGGTCGAATTTGTTAAATTAAACAGGGTGGTTAAGTTAAGCGTATGAAATTGATACATTAACTTTTTTGGTAAGACCAATTTACAATGTTGTTTACATGTCAAAATGATTTGTTATGATGGTGCATAAATATTTATAAAAAACGATTAATAAATCGGTGCATTAAAATGTGTGCTTAGAAAGGGGAGCAGTATGGATATCGTTAGTTTATTGCTAGAGGCAGCCAACTTAATGCTAACAGGCATGGTGGGCGTATTTGTTTTTTTATCAATTTTAATACTTTCAGTAAAAAATCTGGCAAGGTTTGCTGGACCGGAATTAACCTGCGATACATCAGATCGTGCGCCTTCTAAATCCTCAACAGGGATACCTAACGCTCATATTGCAGCTATTTCAGCGGCCATTGCACAACACAGAACAAAAAAATAACAGGGGTCTACTATGTCACAATTGAAACTTACCGAGCTTGTGCTCAGAGATGCGCATCAATCTCTTTTAGCAACGCGCATGCGCTTGGAAGATATGCTACCCATTGCTGAGCAACTTGATAAGGCTGGATATTGGTCCGTTGAGTCATGGGGGGGAGCGACGTTTGACTCGTGTATTCGTTACTTAGGAGAAGACCCTTGGCATCGTATTCGAGCTTTGAAAGAAGCAATGCCTAATACTAAGCAACAAATGCTGCTACGAGGTCAAAACTTACTCGGTTATCGTCATTATGCTGATGATGTGGTCGAAAAATTTGTAGAGCGTGCCCACCATAATGGTGTTGATGTGTTCCGCATTTTTGATGCGATGAACGATATGCGCAATCTAGAAACTGCTATTAAGGCCGCAATTAAAGTGGGTGCTCATGCTCAAGGTACAATTTCCTATACGGTAAGCCCTGTACATACGTTGGATATGTGGTTAGAGCAAGCTAAAAAACTGGAGCTAATGGGGTGTCATTCAATTTGCATTAAAGATATGGCAGGTTTGCTCAAGCCATATGATGCGGAGCAACTTATTAGCGGATTGAAAAGCACGGTGTCGATACCAATTGCAATGCAATGCCATGCAACAACAGGGCTTAGTACGGCAACTTATCAAAAAGCGATAGATGCCGGCATAGATATGTTGGATACGGCCATTTCGTCAATGAGTATGACTTATGGTCATAGCGCAACCGAAACAATGGTTGCAATCACTCAAGGTACGGCGCGTGATACCGGCTTAGATTTAGCTGGGCTGGAAGATATAGCAAGTTACTTTAGAGAAGTGCGTAAGAAATACGCCGCATTTGAAGGTAGCCTAAAAGGTGTTGATGGGCGTATTTTATTAGCACAAGTACCTGGCGGCATGTTAACCAACATGGAAAATCAGCTTAAAGAGCAAGGCGCAGAAGACAAACTGGATGCGGTACTCAAAGAGATCCCTAGTGTTCGTGAAGACTTAGGTTTTTTACCTTTGGTAACACCCACTTCTCAAATAGTTGGCACTCAGGCTGTATTAAATGTGCTCACAGGTGAACGTTATAAAACGATTACTAAAGAGACTGCAGGCGTACTCAAAGGTGAATATGGAGCCACACCTGCAAAGATGAATTCTCAATTGCAATTACGGGTGTTAGATGGTGAGCAAGTAATTACATGTAGGCCAGCTGACTTAATTGAGCCGGAACTAGATAGTCTTGAGGCAGAACTAACAAAGTTGGCTCAAGATGAAAGTATTGAACTGGCCGAGTCGCAAATTGATGATGTTTTAACGTATGCCTTGTTTCCACAAGTTGGCTTGAAGTTTTTGAAAAATAGAAATAACCCTGATGCTTTTGAGCCAAAACCAAGTTTAGTGAAGTCGAAAACAGATGATGCCTCAGCGCGCAAACAATCAGCTAAACCATCCACAAAAGCACCTGAGCGCTATAGTGTGCAGGTAGATGGTAAAGTATATGATGTTGTTGTTGCACCAGGTGGAGAGTTACAAGAAGTAAAAGTCAAAGACAGCGAATTGATACCACAATCAGCTTCTGTTAGCTCATCAGAAACGATGAACGCCCCTCTTGCTGGTAATATTTTTAAAATCAAAGTAAAAGCTGGCGATCAAGTGGAAGAGGGGGATGTGGTGCTGATCATGGAGGCCATGAAAATGGAGACTGAAGTGCGAGCAACCCACTCTGGCTGTATATCACAGGTCATGGTAAAAGAAGGTGACTCGGTAACAACGGGTGACGCAATATTGGCACTGTCGTAGGGGGCACAATGGACGGCTTACTAAATTTATGGCAGGCCACGGGGTTTGCTAACTTAACTTTTCCTGCACTGATAATGATGGCGGTTGGCTGTGGATTATTGTATTTGGCAATCGCGAAAGGGTTTGAGCCTCTATTATTAGTGCCTATCGGCTTTGGTGCAATATTGACAAATATTCCTGTGGCGGGCCTATCAGAACCTGGGGGCTTACTTTACTACGTTTACTACATTGGTATTGATAGTGGTGTTTTTCCATTATTAATATTTATGGGAGTCGGAGCGCTGACTGATTTTAGTGCGCTGATCGCAAATCCAAGAATGCTATTACTTGGAGCGGCTGCGCAATTTGGTATTTTTGCTACTTTGTTTGGTGCTATTGCGTTGAATTTTATTCCGGGTTTTGAATTCACGCTAAAAGATGCTTCTGCCATTGCAATTATTGGCGGGGCAGATGGCCCCACAGCTATTTTCTTAGCTTCTAAGCTTGCCCCAGAGCTGTTGGGTGCAATTGCTGTGGCTGCATATTCGTACATGGCGTTAGTGCCAATTATACAACCTCCTATTATGCGGGCTTTAACCTCAGAGCAAGAGCGCAGTATTGCAATGCCACAATTACGCGCAGTATCTAGAAAAGAGAAAATTTTGTTTCCCTTGGTGGTATTAAGCTTAACTATTCTTTTTTTACCAGCAGCAACACCGCTCGTAGGGATGTTTTGTTTGGGTAATTTGATGCGAGAATGTGGCGTTGTCGATAGGTTAAGTAATACAGCACAAAACGAAATTATTAATATTACGACGATATTTTTAGGGTTAGCAGTAGGCTCAAAGTTAGCTGCAGAGCATTTTTTGACGGTGGAAACGTTAGGGATTTTAGTGTTGGGTGCACTGGCATTTTCGATTGGCACGGCATCAGGGGTGTTTATGGCAAAGGCAATGAACCGCTTATCTACCAATCCGATTAATCCATTAGTGGGGGCCGCTGGCGTCTCTGCAGTGCCTATGGCTGCTCGCGTAGTAAATAAAGTAGGTTTAGAGGCTAACCCGCATAACTTTTTACTTATGCACGCAATGGGGCCAAATGTAGCTGGAGTGCTAGGCAGCGCGGTTGCAGCTGGGATTCTACTGGCGCTTGTTGGTTGATTACCTTTTTTAATCTCAAGTTTGCATAAAGCGATTTATTTCCAACTGATAGCGCAGCGAAAGCTGCGCTTTTTTTGTTTAGATAAATCATGATATAACAATGGTATATCTTATTTAGAGCCGCTCTACCATGAATGTTATCGTTATATTAGTCTCTTTAATCGTCGCTTTGCTTATTCTTGTACCTTTGTTAGAGCGCTATCAGCACAAAATGGGGCTTCATAAAATGCAGCGTTATAGCAAGTATATATTACCGCTTATAATGGTGTCATTGGTGATAAGGCTACTCTATATGTTGTGGTTTGAAGGGTAGATGTTGAAGATAAGACTATGAATTACCCTAGTATGGGTAAATATGAATAGTAAGAGGCACAATATGCGCCTCTTTTATTTGTATTATTCAATTGTTGGAGTTGATGACTGTAGGTAGTCTTGGATAAACTCAGTTGCTTGTGTATAGGCTTTATCTAGTTTATTGCGATATTGAATTAGCTCATCAGAGGAGAGTGTTTTTTCCTGACATTGTGCTTCAAATTCAGTTGCAATAGTTGCTACTAGTTCAGCTCCTATGGTGGTAGAGATTGATTTGAGTTGATGACAAGACTCAATAATCGCTGTTTGCTCGCATGAGATAACGCCACCATATATCTCCCGAGTAAGTTGAGCGCTTTGCTCTAAGTACATCTTAAAAAAGCGACGTTGTTTTGCTTCGTCATTATTTACATATTTACTAAGTGTATCTAAATTAATGGGTGATATGCTTTGGGTTTGAATATCTTCTGGTACCGCATCAAGCAACGTATCTGGGTTGTCACTATTTATATCAGACGGCTGGTGACTTGGTAGTGTATTAAGGTATTTCAGTAAGGTACTCTCAAGTACATTTAGCTCCACAGGCTTGGTAATGTAATCATTCATCCCCGCACTTATGCAGCGCTCTCTTTCACCTTTTAATGCGTTTGCAGTAACGGCGATAATATATGGCTGTGCATTAATATCGTCGCTTTGTTCGGCAAGGTCTCGTATTGCTTTTACCATGTCATAACCTGACATTCTTGGCATATGTAAGTCAGTTAAAATGATAGGGTAGTGACCGCTTTTCCATACCTCTAAACCTTGTTCACCATTTTCAGCAACTTCTACACCATAACCTAGCAGGTGTAACTGATCAGTTAATACTTGCTGGTTGAGAATATTATCTTCAACTAGCAGTACCAGCCTATTCTCAGATTTGGCTTGTTCTACGCTTAAATAATCATTTAATGTACGGCTAGGTTTTAACTGTTTTGGTTTGTGTAAACCCGCAGCAACTAAAATAGCTGTCATAAAGCTCGTTTTGCATAGTGGTGCCGCATTTAAATAAAAAATATTTTTATGATTAATTGCGGCTTCGTCCATCGTACTGAGTACTACAACTTGCTGGTTATTGTGCTCTATTGAATACAGTAATGAGCGTAGCAGTACATTGACCTTTTCCATGCCTTCTAGGCCATCTAGCACCCATATGACAGAGTGTTTTTGTTGATAGTCATCCATATTATCTGAGGTACCAAGGGCTGCTACGTTAGCGCCCATAAAAGATAGGTAGCGATGCAAAGTTTTTTGTCTATCATGATCGTCAGTGATGATGATAGCTTCTTTTTTATTTAACACGGCTTTGTTGGCATGCTTTACTTGGCCCTCTGCACTAAAGGGAAGTTCAACAACAAATTCACTGCCCATACCAACATCACTAGTCACATTTATTGAACCAAGCATTAATTCAATTAAGCTTTTGCAAATAGATAAACCAAGACCTGTACCACCAAACTCTCGTGTAATAGTGCCTTCGGCTTGAATGAAGGGGTTAAAAATTTCTCGTAATTGTGATTGGCTCATTCCTTTACCGTTGTCATTGACGGTAAACCTTAGTGTGTAGTGTTCTGATGTATTTTGTGCCACCTCTACTGATATTTTCACGAAACCTTGTTTTTCTTCATCAGTGCTGGTGAATTTAATCGCATTACTGCAAAGGTTATATAAAACTTGCCTAACTCGAACTGTATCGCCGACTAAATTGGTAGGAATATCAGGCGCAATGGATAACTGTAGATCAAGTTTTCTTTTCTTGGCGACAGAAGAAAGTACTCTTGCCACCTCTTCAATGGTTTCTGTTACAGAAAAGGCGCTATTATCGATTTGTAATTTACCGGCTTCAATTTTAGAAAAGTCTAAAATATCGTCGAGTATGCCAAGTAACGAAAAGGCTGAATCGCGTATAATTGTGCTAAGACGATGTTGAGCACCATCAAGCTCTGTTTGCCTGAGTAAATCAATAGTACCAATCACGCCGTTCATCGGGGTTCTAATCTCATGGCTCATTGTTGCTAAAAAAGTCGTTTTGGCCTCGCTGGCTCGCTCAGCGTTCAACGTCGCTTTTTCTAGTGCTAAAGTACGCGCTTGTACTTCAGTCTCCAAGCTTGTTTGCAGTTGTTTTAATTCATTATGAACAGCTTGGTCGCTTTTAATGACAGAGTGTATTTGACCGAGCAAATTGTTTATTAATGTTGCTATGCTATCAAGCCCTAAGCCCAGCTTTGCGTCAATATGTGCGCTGTAGTCTTGATTATTAATGATGTGCTGTAACTCATCTTGTAATCGTTGGTTATGCTTGATTAAATCACGACTTATATAACGATTGCTAAACCACGCCATAATAATTGCAACGACCAAGGCAATTGCAAAGCCAAGGTAACTTAACCAAAATAAAGGGGAGGCGCTTGCCTGCTGATAACGCAGTACAAGTTCACCAACAAGTTGGCCATCTAAATGAAGAGGCTGGTGTGTGACAACCGTTTGCTCTTTATAAATGGTGTCTAATCGCGATAAAGCGGGAACCGTGTTTGGTGATGATTGATAAATTAGTTCTGGCTTACTCACTCCGGTACTACTATATAAGAAGAACTCAATGTCTTTTGATGCGTACTCAACACTCTCAAGCATTTTCTTTGCGTCTTCAAAACTTGATTTAACCATTAAGCTTGCAACGGGTGCTGATAACTTACTTGCTTGTATATCAAGTTGCGGCACCACTTTATTTGCGGGCAATAGATAACTAGCAATCGCACAAATGACACCAGTTAGTATCGCTGTCGCAATAATTAAGGGGGTTAACCCTGATACTTTTATTCGAGAAGAGTTTTGCATTATTGAAGTATTCCAGTTTAACGATTTATCGTTGAATAGACACAAAGTGTTCTAGCAGTTCAATCCTAACACTCAATTCGCACAATTTCTCCCCGTATTTAGAGGTAGACTAGATATATATAAAATTAGAAGTTAGAGGCTAACTACTTTAGTACGATGAAAACTTCAGCAAAGAAGCGCTATTTTGTTCACTCTGACTGAAAACTGTGCAAACAAACAAAGGTTTTAAAAAAAGGGTTGACTTAAAAGGGCAAAACCCTTTTAATACGCCGCACGCCCAGATAGCTCAGTCGGTAGAGCAGAGGATTGAAAATCCTCGTGTCGGTGGTTCGATTCCGCCTCTGGGCACCATTTTTAGGTGCGCCGACTTAGCTCAGTTGGTAGAGCAACTGACTTGTAATCAGTAGGTCATCCGTTCGACTCGGATAGTCGGCACCATTT
>NZ_ARPN01000112.1:0-32429 GCF_054966645.1 Pseudoalteromonas sp. SANK 73390 | reverse complement strand
AATCACTAAAATGGAAACACTTTAATATTAAAGGATGCTAAATAAGTAATGTCTGAATTCTTAAAAGGCTCGGGAAGCTCACAGCAATTGTACAAACAGGGGTGGAATATTTTTAAAGAGCAGGTGAGCTTGCCAGTTGCGGTGATCAAACAAGATGCGATTAGGCAAAATGTACAGTGGATGGCGCAGTTTGCTCGTCAAAATAATGTCTTACTTGCTCCGCATGGTAAAACTACCATGTCACCTGAGTTATTTAAGTACCAATTAGAGGCGGGAGCTTGGGCGATTACTTTAGCCACTGTACCTCAAGTGTTGAGTGCGGTTAATGCTGGCATTGAACGTATTATATTAGCCAATCAATTAGTGGGCCGTCACCATTTTGAACTTATTGCACAGTTGCTAAAAAGTACAGGGTTAGAGTTTTACTGTTTTGTTGACTCGGTTGATAACGCAAAAGCGTTAGGTGAGTTTTTTGCAAGTAAGAACCTCAAGCTGAATATTCTGTTGGAGCTTGGTGTTGCTGGTGGCCGGTGTGGTTGTCGCTCAGTAGGTGATATCGACACCCTGATATTGGCGTGTAGTGAATATGAGTGCTTACAAATAGCCGGTTTAGGCTTTTATGAGGGGGTTATTAGTGGTGAAAATGCAGCACAGAGTGTTGCAGAGTTTGTAGCAGATGTTGTTGCACAGGCAAAACGCTTACATCAGCAAGACGTGTTTGCTCAACCTGAACCGATTATTACAGGCGCGGGTTCTGCTTGGTATGACATTGTCACCAAAGTTTTGGTAAGTAGTGAGTGCGAAAAACAATTTAGGCTAGTGATACGTCCCGGTTGTTACCTTATTCACGATACTGGAATTTACCAAAATGCGCAGCAAGCCATATTAGCACGCAGTGAATTTGCAAATAGCGTAGACGGCTCCTTAGTGTCGAGTTTGTATATTTGGGCTTATGTTATGTCTGTGCCTGAAAATGGTTTAGCGATTGTGGGAATGGGTAAGCGAGATGTTGCTTTTGATGCAGGGTTACCTACCGCTGAATTGGTTTATTCACCTAGAGATCAGCATTTAAAAAATACAGTTAGTGATTTATACGTTGAAAAAATAATGGATCAGCATGCCATGTTGCGCTTTTCTCTAAATCATCCACTGAATGTTGGCGATATGGTATGTTTTTCTACGTCTCACCCGTGCTTAACGTTTGATAAGTGGCGACAAATAGGCATTGTTGAGCGAGATTGGGTTATCACTAAAACCATTTCAACGCATTTTTAATCGAGGCAATACTATTGGATATTATTAGTAAAATAAAAGAGGGGTTAGGTCACTTTAGCCCCGCAGAAGAAAAAGTGGCGCGGCTGATTATAGCTGAGTTGAGTTTTGCAGCCAGCGCTTCTATTAGTGAGCTTGCACAAAGGGCTGAAGTTAGCCATGCAAGCATCACACGGTTAGCGCGTAGTTTAGGGTGTGAGAATGTTCGTGATTTAAAATTTCGGCTTACGCAATCTGCAGCGATTGGCGAGCGATTTACGAGTCAGGATTTAGTTGATAAAGAAAAAATCTCCCATGTTTATGCTTCAATTCAAGAGATTTTAGCCCTTAATGCGGGCTTGATAGATGAGCAAGTGGTTGAACAAGCAAGTACTGCCATTTGTAATACTCGCCATTGTTTAGTTTTTGGTGTTGGCGGGGGAAGTAGCATGATGGCGCAAGAGTGCCAAAACCGATTTTTTCGCTTGGATGTATTAAGTAATGCTTATTCAGATCCAATGATGATACGCATGGCTGCTGCAACAGTGAATAAAGATGATGTGGTGATTTGTTTATCTTTAAGTGGCGTATCACCAGATGTAATGGATGGTGCTCGAATTGCCAAAGAGTACGGTGCGCAGTTGGTGATTATTTGCCCAAGTGGTGCGCTTGCAAATATGGCTGATTTTCACCTACCAATAAAAACCCAAGAGAGTGACTACATTTTTAAACCCAGTGCAGCGCGCTATGCCATGATGGCTGCTGTGGATATTCTCTCAAGTGAAGTGGCGGTTAGAAATCAAAAGCGCTCTAAAGAAAAGCTACGACGATTGAAAGTGCAATTAGATCAACACCGAGATAAAAGCAGCAATATGCGACCTGCTGATAAACGTTTTCCATTAGGAGATTAGCCACTGTGACGGATTCGTATGTGGAAAGCATTATAAAAAATGCGACAGTGTATCAAGGGCCAAATAGCCAACCACACGTCATAGACGTTGCAATTGATAAGGACAGTATTGTTGCTATCGGTGATTGTAGTCAGTTACAAGCAAAACATAATTACGATGCAACGGGCTTGGTATTGGCTCCGGGTTTTATTGATGTGCATACCCATGATGATTTAGAGGTGCTCAACAACCCTCATATGCTAAACAAAGTGAGCCAAGGTGTAACCACTGTCATTGCTGGCAATTGTGGTATTAGTGCAGTGCCTTATCGTCAAGGAGAGGCACCAGTTGACCCAATTAACTTACTCGGTGAAAAAAATCAATTCGTATATCAAGATCTTAAAGATTATCGTAACGCGTTTGAATGTGCACTGCCCAGTGTTAATTTAGCGATGCTGGTTGGTCACACAAGTCTTAGGGCATATGTGATGAAAGACTTAACTCGACCAGCTAGAGATGATGAAATAGATTTAATGAAGCAGCTACTTGATACAGCAATGGTTCAAGGTGCGCTTGGATTGAGTACCGGGCTTGCTTATTACAATGCCAAAGGCGCGAGTCAAAGTGAAGTGAACGCACTTGCTAAAGTTGTCAAACCCTATGATGGTATTTATACCACCCATCTACGTAGTGAATTTCAAGGGATTTTAGATGCGATGGATGAAGCATTTGCAACCGCTAATCATGCCGATATTCCATTGGTTATTTCTCATATTAAGTGTGCCGGACTGGAAAATTGGGGACGTGCAGCACAAGTCCTACAGCACTTAGATAAGCAACGGGAGCATCAAGATATTGGTTGTGATTGTTACCCATACGCGGCCAGCTCTAGCACCTTAGATTTAAATCAAGTTTCAGAGCATACAGAGATATTTATAACTTGGTCTAAATCACATCCAAAAATGGCTCAGCAAAGTCTTAATGATATTGCGACAAAGTGGCAGTTGTCATTGCTCGATGCAGCCAAAAAATTGCAACCTGCGGGAGCAGTTTATCATTGTATGCTCGAAGATGACGTTAAACAGTTTCTCAGTTATGAGCACAGTATGATTGGTTCGGACGGATTACCGTGCGACCCTCATCCCCATCCTAGGTTATGGGGCACATTTCCCCGGGTGCTTGGGCATTATTGCAATGATAAAAAAACCCTACCGTTGGCTTTAGCAATACATAAAATGACAGCGTTGCCAGCTGCAAGATTCAAACTGCAAAGGCGAGGCGAAATAAAAGTAGGGTACTTTGCGGATTTAGTACTGTTTGACCCTAAAAAGGTGCAAGACCAAGCAACCTATAACAAGCCTAAGGCGCAAGCGTTGGGTATAGAATATGTTTGGGTTAATGGCACCTTGAGCTTCGTGGCCGGAGCTAATACAGACACAATCGTTAATTATGGTAGAGCAGGGCAATTTTTAGCACGCAGCCCTACTGATGAGTAAATTTAAGAGGTTACTATGACAATCAGAAGAATAGGTGCAGAAGGTGGTAAGGGTACTGGCGGACAACATTTACCCTTTGCGCGAGCCGTTGAGGCAGGTGGTTGGTTAAAGGTATCAGGGCAAACCCCCATGCGAGATGGTGAAGTTGTTGAGGGCGGTATTGTTGAACAATCGCGTTTAGCAATTAGTAACTGCATTGAGATCATGGAGGAAGCAGGTTATGGATTGGAGCATGTTACCCATGTATCTGTAGTACTGACTGATGCACGCTATTTTCAATCATTTAACAAAGTGTTTGCAGAGTATTTTGCTCAGCACCCACCAGCGAGAATATGTATGGTCGCTGACCTTGTTGTAGATTGTAAAGTTGAGGTCGATGTGACCTGCTTTAAAGGCATGTAAATAGCAGTCAACTTAAGCATAAAGGGAAAGGTATGTCGCAAAGTCAATCAATATATATGCTTTCATTTGTTGTCTATTTACTTGGCATGGTGTTTATCAGTTGGTTTGTATCTAGGTGGCAAAGCTCAAGTGATGACTATTTACTTGCTGGGCGTAAAGTACCATTTTTCTTAACTTTAGGTACAACGGTGGCAACTATGGTTGGCACTGGCTCGTCAATGGGGGCGGTAGGTTTTGCGTATCAACATGCTTGGGCCGGGTCGCTTTATGGAATTGGTGGCGCACTGGGGATATTGTTACTAGCTTGGCTATTTGCCCCCGTCCGGCAACAAGGTTTTGCGACGATGAGCGAAGAACTTGCAAGCTATGTTGATAATAAAGCAATCGTAAAAAAAATATTAGCGCTGTTGATTTACGCAGCCAGTATTGGTTGGTTGGGCGCGCATTTAATTGGCGGGGGCATGTATCTGGCTTGGTTAACAGGAGTTGATGAGGTAAGTGCAAAGCTAATCATAGGAATTGGTTTAGCGATATATGTCACTTTAGGAGGCTACTCAGCGGTGGTTTGGACTGATGCGATTCAGGCGATTATCTTGTTTGTTGGCTTTTTATTAATGGCTTATTTTTCCGTAGACTTTATTGGTGGCTGGGGTGCATTAAGTCAAAATGACATTGCCACAAGTAATGGCATTTTATCGTACCAAAGTATTGGTGTTATCCCTGCTGTGTCAATGTCACTGGCTGTATTGGTCGGTGTATTGGCTACCCCTTCTTTTCGACAACGAATATATGCGGCAAACAATGTAAAAAGTATTCGACGTTCATTTTTTATCTCAGGTGGACTTTATTTAGGGTTTTCTTTGATCCCTGCGGTTATTGGTATATGTGCGTATTTAATTAACGATAACTTAGACAATGCTGCCTATGCATTTCCATATATCGCTTTAAATACTTTGCCGTTGGCGATTGGTGGTTTTATTTTATTGGCGGGTATTTCTGCTACGTTATCAAGTGCCAGCTCAGATGCTATTGCTGGGGTGAGTGTATTAATTAGTGATATTTATCAATGGTTTGTTGCTGAAAATATACCAGCAACAAAGCAACTATTGGTCTCTCGTATTGCCATGCTAGTGACGGTATTTACCGCGCTAGCGTTGGCGTTGTTATCAAATGACATTATTTCCTACATAACTAAAATGGTCTCAGTTGTTTTAGCTGGACTATGCGTAATGGGACTACTTGGGCGGTTCTGGCAACAATATACATGGCAGGGAAGTTTGGCTACCTTAGTGGGTGGCTCGGTGACAGCTATTTTGATTGGGGCTAATCATTCATGGTTGACCTATTTTGGTAACCCCATTATTCCTGCGCTTTGTAGTGCATTGCTATTAGGTATTTTGGTGAGTGTATTCACTAAAAAGAACTCATCCGATGTCAATTTACCTCAAAAAGATGTAAGCGAAGAGCAGGTAGCATCATGATAAATAAGCTCAAATCATTGGTTTTTTTTGGTGAGTGTATGCAGGAGCGCCGCGCTGATGGCAGCGAAAGTTTTGGCGGAGATACCTTTAATACTGCATGGTATTTGAGTCAATTATTAAAGCAAAGCCATGTGACTGATTGTGAAATTTATTATGCAACGGCGATAGGGGCTGACAGTCATAGTCAGCAGTTTAAAAGGGTTATGCAGGAGTGCGGTATTTCAGAACAATTTGTGGTGACTCACACGTGTAAGGTGATGGGGAATTACCAGATAATACTTGATGACAAAGGTGAACGAAGCTTTAGTTTTGACCGTGCGCAAAGCGCCGCCAGAGAATACTTTAATCTAGATGAGACATTAAGTGATGCTTTACACAATAAACGAGTAGATGCGATTTATCTTTCTGGTATCAGTTTAGCCATTTTGTGTGAGCAGCAACGCACTCACCTACTTATGCAACTTAAGACGTTTAAGCAAAAAGGGGGCGTCATTTTTTTTGATAATAACTATCGCCGCTCTGTTTGGTTGAACACTCAGCCACAAGCAATTTACTTAGCTGTTATGGCACTGACATATTTGGCATTTTTAACTGATGAAGATGAGTATGCAGTTTATAGAACGAGTAATCCTGCTGAGGTTTTTGCGTTTCATCAAGCCCATCATCAGACAAATCAAACATTGGTAGTTCGTCAGGGGCATTTGCCTTGTCTAATAAAAAGCATAAGTCATGATGCGCCAATCACGGTGCCAGCTGAGCAAGTGAATGATGAGCAAGTGGTTGATACTTGCGGCGCAGGTGATGCTTTTGCGGCTGGTTTTTTAGCCAAAATGCTAATCCAGGGTTTAGCTAATGATGCCGCGAGGTTTGCCCATCAGGTTGCCGCAACAGTTATTGCGCATCATGGCGCGTTAGTGCCACCTAACCTACTACCTAAATTGGTTCAATAAGGAGTGATAAATTGAACTTTTGCAGAGCAAAACTATATGCTTTTTTTCTCAGTGTTTCGCTAATTTATAGCACCGGTGCTATGTGCCAGAATATTTTGATGCCAATGCCCAAGCATATGGCACTCTCTCAGGGGGAGTTGGTGCTTACAGATGAAGTTAATGTGTCTTTTACTGGGTTTAGTAAAGCACGGGAAATATTCCAACGCACCAAATTAGCCACTTACTTTACGCGTATTGCCAAAAATAAGGTGATGCTAATAAAAGCGAGTGTTAAACCTGTCACGATATCGATTGAAGTAATGGTGCCAGAACAGCGTTTAAGTGCCTTGCAATTAGACGATGATGAAAGTTATGAGTTAGTGATTGATAATCGCGCAGTGCGGATCAAAGCAAAGTCAGTATTTGGCGTGCAACATGCATTGACGACATTGGTACAACTTGCCAAAAAAGGCACTGCACAGCAGATTGTATTGCCATTGCTTTCAATTAAAGATAACCCTCGATTTGCTTGGCGCGGTTTGTTAATTGACAGTGCGCGACACTTTATGCCTGTGGATACGATAAAGCGTCAGCTTGATGGAATGAGTGCAGCAAAGCTAAACGTTTTGCATTGGCATTTAACTGACGACCAAGGTTGGCGAATGCAAAGTAAAGTTTTTCCTAAGTTGACGCAATATGCCTCAGATGGACTCTTTTATACTCAAGAACAAGTGAAAGATGTTATTCGCTATGCAAGTTTGCTGGGTATTCGGGTTGTTCCGGAGTTTGGTATGCCCGGTCACGCCAGTGCGATTGCAGTGGCTTATCCTGAATTAATGGCGGATGTAAAAGAGTACCAAATGCAGCGCCATTGGGGAGTATTTAAGCCGCTGTTAAATATTGCAAACCCAAAAGTATATGACTTTATTGATAAGTTATTTGCAGAAATGACAGAGATTTTTCCAGATAAATACTTACACATAGGAGGCGATGAAGTAGAACCTGATCAGTGGCTTAAAAACGAGCAAATTAAAAAGCTAATGACTCAAAAGCAGCTACAGGATGGACATGATTTACAGAACTACTTCAATACGCAATTACAAAAAATCATTGCTAAATATGGCCGTGTCATGATGGGGTGGGATGAAATATTTCACCCTCAGTTAGCCGACGATATTTTAGTGCAATCTTGGCGCGGACACGACTCATTATATCGCATTGCTAATGCTGGGTTTAGCGGTGTGTTGTCGACAGGGTTTTATATTGATCAACCTCAGTATAGTGATTATCACTATCGTAACGACCCTTTAAAAGAGCCCATAGCTGTTGACTTGACACAACCGCAAGTTTTAAGTCTTGCTTTTATTATTAACCGTTTAAAAGGCAGTAAGGTAAAAGGAGAGTTGCTAGTACTGGGTGAGCAAGTGCTTATTAAACTCAATGATCATTACCATCGAGTTGCTTCAGTACAAAATCCTGTCAATAAACAGGATATGCAATTGGTCGCATTTATGGATAGTTGGATGGGGCCGCTTAAATTCGAGTTTGACCTTGCGAAACAAAGAGGCGCTGTGATGATAGGAAATAGTCGCTATCCATTACAGGTGCGCTCACTCAATAAGCCACAACAAGTGACTTTGTCTCCTGAACTCAAAAAGCAGAATCAAGGGCTTATTTTAGGTGCTGAGGCAACAATTTGGAGCGAAATGGTCACAGCAGACAATATTGACTTAAGAGTTTGGCCAAGGCTTTTTGTTATTGCAGAGCGATTATGGTCAGCTAAAGAGCTAACCAATAGCTCTGCTATGTACAATCGGCTGGGTACTATCGATAACTATGCCGCAAATGTTATCGGTTTAGCACATCAGTCACAACAACATACTGGGTTTAGCAGTTTGATAAACCCAAAGCTTAATGAGCAAAATAAGGCAAACACCTTAAAGTTACTTTTTACTATGGCGCAAATGCTAGAGCCAAGTCATTACTACACACGTCATCATATTAAGTACCTAAATAATCAATACCACCAGCAAGCAAGTTTAAATAAATTTGTAGACTTTCTAGCAGTTGAGAGTGAACAAGTAAGAGCGCTTAAAACTAACGTGGCTCGATATTTATCTGGAAAAAGTAGCGCACTTGCGCTCATAGAAGAACAATTGGTTCAGTGGCAGCAGGTATTAGAGGCTAACAAAAAGTTGTTGCGCAAACCGATATTAGTGCAAAACCATCATCAGATAGTGAGTAAAATACAACGCTTCTTAGAATATTCTAAAGAGGTTACTGCAAAGTGCAAAGGTTCATCTTCGGATGCAATGTTAGAAAGTAAACTGCTTAGTCTGCAAGCATTGACAGATGAGACTGTGATAGCAGGCATATATCCAATGCGTGACTTATATTTAGGCTGTAAATAAGGAAAAATATGAAATTTATACTATTGAGTTTAGTACTACTAAGTACACATGTTTATGCAAGTAATAAGGTTTTTGAAACAACGGATTGGATTGCAGATGGTGTGTTTACAGAGGGTATTGAAGGGCCAGCCGTCGATAGAAATGGGGTGCTGTACGCTGTCAATTATCAACAGCAAGGCACCGTTGGTGCGATAACTTCAAAAGGTAAAGCTCAGCTTTTGATGACATTACCAAATGGCTCAGTGGGTAATGGGATACGTTTTGATAAACATGGCAACATGTATATAGCTGATTACGTTAATCATAACATTTATCGCGTGTCTAGTAATGCACTAATGCAAGGCAAAAGTATATCAGAGCATCTTAGCGTGTTTGCTCATAATGCGAAGATGAACCAGCCGAATGATTTAGCGATTATGGATAATGGTGTTTTGTTTGCCAGCGATCCTAACTGGCAACATAGTTCCGGAAATTTGTGGCGCATAGAAGCAACTGGGCAGATGCAATTGCTGGAAGCCAATATGGGCACTACCAATGGCGTAACAGTCAGTCCTGACAACAAAACCTTGTATGTCAATGAGAGTGTTCAGCGTAAAGTTTGGCGCTATGATATTGATGAGAAGGGAAATATTTCAAATAAACAGCTGCATATCGTGTTTTCAGACTTTGGTTTGGATGGCATGCGAACTGACCAGCAAGGTAACTTATATATTGCACGTTATGGCGCAGGTCAGGTAGCTGTGGTATCACCACAAGGAAGGTTATTGAGAACGGTTAAATTGCAAGGCAAGTATCCTACAAACGTTGCTTTTGGGGGGGAAGACGGTAAAACAGTTTTTGTGACGATGCAAAAACGCGGTGCAATAGAAATGTTTGAAGTAAATACAGCAGGTAGGAGCTTTGCTTTTATAAATGAAACCTTGAAAGTTGACTAAGGCATATTTTAAAAAGGTGACTATTGACTTTGGTGTGTGCATATTGATGCGCAAAAGTTAATCTCTTAAACGAGAGGTTACAGCTAGAGCCGCTGTGATAAATATTTAACTTCCAATTTGTGCCCAAAACCTTTAGCCTTAGGGCCACAAAAGTGATAATTAAATAAATGAATGGAGTACTATTATGGCGGAGCAACAAGTGCAGCCTTTACACAACGAAAAACATGCCAACACAAGGGTAAAAAATGGCATTAACGTTGATTTCTTAAAATCACAGCACTTAATCCCTGTGGTAGCGCATGAGTTTGCTCGTGTTGCAACTGAATTCCCTATGGCGTTTGTGAAAAACAATGAAACTGGTCAATTTCAAGCGGTTGCTATGTTTGGTTTAGAGCCAGGTGAAAACTTATTTGTGCAAGATGGCAAGTGGAACGCAGGTTTTGCACCATTAGCGGCTACTCGCTACCCATTTGGCTTAGTTAAGCACCCAGAAGAAGATCAGTACGGTATCGTGATTGACGAAGCAAGCCCATTAGTGGGTGAAGGTGAAGGCAATGCACTATTTGAAGACGGCAAAGAGACAGAATACTTAGCACGTCGCAAAGAAGCACTAGTGAACTTCATAGAGTTTTCTCGTGTTACAGAAGCATTCACAAAGCATTTAGCAGACAAGGAACTATTAATTCAACAAACGTTAACTGTTGAAATTAAAGGTGAGAAAAAAGATATTAATGGCATCTACTTGGTTGATGAGCGTAAGCTAAATGAACTAGGTGATGAAGAGTACCTAGAGCTGCGTAAGCGCGGTTACTTGGCACCTATTTTTGCGTTCTTAACGTCAACACATCAAGTTGCACGTTTAGCACGTCTAAAAGCATTGAATGAAGACGCTTAAATAACAGCATCTAGTCAATATGAAAAAGCACCTTTGGGTGCTTTTTTTGTGCCTACAAAAAGAAAACAAAAGTTTGTCGTATTTTGTTGCAAGTTAATATCTTAGCAATCAAATTGATAATAGCGTGGTAAGTGACAACTCATCCAGATTACATATCTACCGAGGAAATAATGAAGAAAAAAAGTATGCTTATTTCAATGTTAGGTCTTTGCATGGCCTTGGCAAGTAATGTCTTTGCGCAAACCAAGCCCATCGCTATTGCTATTCATGGCGGAGCTGGAACAATTGACAAAAGTCTTTTTAGTGAAGAGCAAGAAGCGGCGTATCGCGCCAAGTTAACAGAGGCTGTTGAGGCTGGTTTTAAGGTGCTTGAAGCCGGAGGTGAAAGCTTAGATGCCATTACTCGCGCGATTAATATTTTGGAAAACTCGCCCTTTTTCAATGCCGGTAAAGGAGCTGTATATACTTATGACGGTGCTCACGAGCTTGATGCATCCATTATGGATGGTAGAGACAGACAAGCTGGCGCTATTGCAGGTGTAAAGCATATTAAAAACCCAATTGATTTAGCCAGAGTCGTTATGACAGAGTCGGTGCATGTATTACTCAGCGGTGAGGGGGCAAAACAGTTTGCTAAGCAACAGGGTTTTAAATTTGTTGACAATCATTATTTTGACACTCCACATAGATTTGAAGCACTGAAAAAAGCCAAACAAAAACTTGATGCAAAAAAAGTGGATTCTAAGTCATATCAAGCTGCACATAACGCTTTACCAGCTCAATACAAAATGGGCACAGTGGGTGCCGTAGCACTGGATAAACAGGGCAATTTAGCAGCCGGTACTTCGACGGGGGGAATGACTGCCAAACGCTTTGGTCGCATCGGAGACTCACCTGTGATTGGTGCTGGCACTTTTGCTGATAATCGTTCTTGTGCGGTATCAGCAACGGGTCATGGAGAGTATTTTATTCGTTATAGTGTGGCCAGTGATATTTGTGCCAGAGTTGCGTACCAAAAGCTATCAATTGCACAAGCTGGAGATGAAGTTATCCACAATGTGCTAGCTCCAGTTGGTGGTACAGGCGGTGTTATTATTGTTGATAGACAGGGCAATATCAGTATGCCATTTAATACCAAAGGGATGTATCGGGCCAGCAAGTCTAGTTCACAAAAAACTTATGTGGGTATTTTTAAAAACGATTGAAAAAACAGGCAATTCCATACACGCCAGCTATAGTTAAAATGCTGGCTTTTTTTAAATGGAGCAAATAATTATGCAATCGATTAAAGTGGCCGATTACTTAAATCATCGCCCTGTTACTTTTACGGTAGAGATGCGAATAGAATCTGCGGTCGAAAAACTATTACAAAGTGCGCAGTCAGGTGGACCGGTTATTGATAATAATAAACGTGTGATTGGTTTTTTGTCTGAACAAGACTGTTTGAGAAAAATGTTAGAAGCAACCTATCAAAATGAATCACACAGTGTAGTAGGTGATGTCATGACAGCGAACCCAGTGTGTGTCAGCCCAGATGATAGCATTGTTCAAATCGCTGATAAAATGACAGTAAATAAGCCTAAACTTTACCCTGTTGTTGATGAGGAAGGGGTATTGATGGGGGTGATAAGTCGGGCTAATGTGTTGCTCGCAATTGATAAGCACTTGCACGATGCTTATGCATCTGGCCATCGGTTTGTTTGAATTAGAGTATAGTTTTTAATACATACAGCGAGATATTCTGCTTTAGAGCATAGGCTCAGTGAACGGTTTTTGATACAATACGCGCTCTTAAACTAACGATAAATAGGTAGTGTGTAGTGAGTGTAGGACCGCTGTTTGCTGGGCTAAAGTCTTGTCTAAAGAAAGATCAGTTTATTCTTAAAAAGCGCTTGCATGGCGCAAATAAAATTGTAGATGCGGATAAACAAAGCAAAGTGGTTGCCACGATAGAAGAGGCAATTGCAAAAAGCCAGTCACTCAAAGTTCAACGCACCGAGCAACTACCTAACGTTTCTTACCCTGAACAGCTTCCTGTAAGCCAGAAAAAAGATGACATTAAAGCCGCAATTGCAAAGCATCAAGTGGTGATTGTAGCAGGCGAAACAGGGTCGGGTAAAACGACCCAGTTACCTAAAATATGTTTGGAGCTTGGTCGAGGTGTTGATGGCTACATTGGTCATACTCAGCCTAGAAGGCTAGCTGCTCGTACCGTTGCCAACCGTATTGCTGATGAGCTTGATTGTGAATTGGGACAGCAAGTTGGTTTTAAAATTCGCTTTAGTGATCAAGTATCAGATAATACTTATGTAAAGTTAATGACTGATGGTATTTTGCTGGCCGAGATTCAACAAGACCGATACCTTAATCAATATGATACGATCATCATAGATGAGGCACATGAGCGTAGCTTAAACATTGACTTTATTTTAGGCTACTTAAAAAATTTATTGCCTAAACGACCTGATCTTAAAGTAATTATTACATCAGCAACCATTGACCCTGAACGGTTTTCTAATCATTTTGATAATGCCCCTATTATTGAAGTGTCGGGACGTACTTACCCTGTTGAAGTAAGGTATAAGCCTGTACTAGATACTGCGAGCAATGACAGCGAAGCACAAAATGATCAGCTACAAGGTATATTTGATGCAGTTGATGAGCTGTGCAATGAAGGTCCTGGCGATATTTTAATTTTTATGAATGGCGAACGGGAAATTCGTGATACGGCTGATGCACTGAGTAAACGTAACCTTAAAGGGGTAGAAGTATTACCTTTGTATGCGCGTTTATCTAATGCCGAACAAAACCGTATTTTTGCAGCGCATAGCCAACGAAGAATTGTATTGTCGACCAACGTGGCAGAAACATCGTTAACGGTGCCAGGGATTCGCTATGTGATAGACCCTGGCACAGCCAGAATAAGTCGCTACAGCTATCGTACTAAAGTACAACGATTACCTATTGAAGCTATCTCACAAGCGAGTGCAAACCAGCGCAAAGGTCGTTGTGGCCGTGTGGAAGCTGGCATTTGTATTAGGCTTTATTCAGAGGAAGATTTTTTATCACGTCCTGAATTTACAGACCCTGAAATATTAAGAACGAACCTTGCCTCGGTTATATTACAAATGCTCGGACTTGGCTTGGGTGATATTACTCAGTTTCCGTTTGTACAAGCGCCTGATAGCCGTAATATTAATGACGGTATTGCACTATTAGAAGAGTTGGAAGCGGTACATCCGAGCAAACGCCGCCACAGCACCAAATTAACACCATCAGGGCGAACATTGAGCCGCTTACCTATTGATCCGCGCTTAGCAAAAATGGTGTTTAGTGCAGATAAATTAGGGGCATTAACAGAAGTGATAGTTATTGTTGCGGCTCTATCTATTCAAGACCCTAGAGAGCGCCCGCAAGACAAGCGTAATGCAGCTGACGAAAAACATGCGCGTTTTGAACACCCAGACTCAGATTTTGTGTCATTTTTGAATCTATGGTATTACATCGAGCAGCAACAGCATGAGTTGACACGAGGACAATTTCGTAAGCTATGTCAAAAGGATTTTTTGTCTTACATGCGTATTCGAGAATGGCAAGATATTGTGTACCAATTGAACACCATTTGCCAAGAAATGAATATGCAACGCAGTGACAACCAAGCAGAGCTAGATAACGTTCACCAAGCTTTATTAAGTGGTATGTTAAGTCATATTGGAGCTAAGGATGAAAAACAGCATTATAAAGGGGCGCGCAATAGTATATTTCATGTTTTCCCCGGTTCTAGTTTATTTAAGAAAAGCCCTAAATGGTTAATGTCGGCCGAGCTGGTCGAAACCAGTAAACTCTACGCACGAATGAATGCCAAAATAGATGTTAACTGGATCGCGCCACTGGCTCAGCATGTGGTTAAACGTAGTTTTAGTGAGCCACATTGGGAGAAAAAGCCTGGTTGTATTATTGCCTTTGAACAGCAAACTTTGTTTGGACTTATTATTGTTGCGCGTAAACGCACTGTGTATAGCCAAATAGAGCCAAAGTTATGCCGTGAGCTTTTCATTAAAGAAGCATTAGTTACTCAGCAACTTGGGCAAAGTGAAGGCTTTTTGCAGCATAACCAAGCATTGATCGATGATATTCAGGTGCTTGAACAAAAAGCACGACGCCGAGATATCTTGGTAGATGAACAAACTTTATTTGAGTTTTACGACCAGCGTATCCCAGAAGATGTGTGTACACGTGCTGGCTTTAATCATTGGTGGAAAAAACAAAAACAAAAAGATAAGCACTTTTTGCATATGAGCAAAGCATTGTTGATGCAACATAACGCCCAGCAAATTACTGAATTTGATTACCCTGATGTGTGGCATCAAGGTAATTTGATGCTGCCATTGGAGTATCATTTTGAGCCGGGGCAAGCCGTTGATGGTGTAATGGTGAATATTCCCTTAGCACTGCTAAACCAAGTAAGTCAACAAGGTTTTGATTGGCATGTACCTGCATTTCGACATGAATTAATCTGTGGCCTGATCAAGAGCTTGCCTAAAAATTTACGCCGCAACTTTGTGCCTGCACCAAATTATGCAGATGCTGTATTAGCCGCACTAGAGCCCATGCAAGGCGTATTACTAGATGGATTGGCAAATCGTTTGCTACGCATGACTGGGGTAAAAGTTGAGCCTGAAGCTTGGGACCTTAGTGCTTTAGACCCGCACCTAAAAATACAGTTTCAAGTAATTGGAGATGATAATAAAATCATAGCTCATGGCTTTGATTTACAAGCGCTGAAAGACAAGTTACAAGGTAAGGTGTCGGATACACTGTCAAAAGTTGCCCAAGAGGGCATTGAGCGCCAAGATATTACCCATTGGCAATTTGGTCAACTACCGAACGAATATACCAAAAAGCAAGGAAACTACGAGATAAAAGCATTTCCGGCTTTGGTTGATAAAAAGACCAGTGCGGCGATAGAGCTTTTTGATAACCCCTTAAAAGCGGCTGTGCAGCATCAAAAAGGGTTGCGCAGGTTAGTATTGTTAAATGTGCCTTCACCGATTAAATATTTGCAGCAACACTTGCCTAATAAAGCGAAGTTAGGACTTTACTTTAATCCATTTGGAAAAGTACAAGATTTAATTGATGACTGCATTGCTGCTGGTGTTGATTCATTACTTGCTGAGCATAACGATATTCGTGATGAGCAGGCGTTTGAGCAGGTAAAAGAGCGCATTCGCGGTGATCTTGGCGATGTTGTTGTAAGTATTGCAACTGGGGTAGAGCAGGTATTAAGTATTGCCCATGCGATTAACAAACGCATGAAAGGGCGTGTTGATTTAACGATGATCACAGCGCATGGTGATATTAAATCACAGTTAGAGCTACTCATTTTTAAAGGGTTTGTAAGTCAGCATGGGGCAAAGAAACTACCAGACTTATTACGCTATATGAAGGCGGTTGAAAAGCGTTTAGAAAAATTGCCAGTGGACCCTAACCGAGATAGGTTATGTGTTTTAGAGTTAGAAAAAGTAGCACAAGCTTATCAAAAAGTGGTAGCGCGTGTGCCAAACGGGCATCCTATACCAAACGATATCCAAGATACTTTTTGGATGCAACAAGAGTTGCGCGTCTCACTATTTGCGCAAACACTCGGCACGCCTTATCCTATCTCCGCTAAGCGGGTGATGAATGCGTTAAAGGACTGTGAATAATTGCTTATTAAGCTTGCAATTTACTCCAAGCCAATTACCTTATTAAGAGGAACTATTTTTTGGACTTTGAAAAGGAAGTGACATCAATTATGTCCACTCAAGAACAAAGGAATAACACACCACATGTACTTGTGGTTGATGACGAATATTTTAACTTTGAAATGCTCAATATGGCTTTATCTGATGCTTTTAGGTTAAGTTATGCTGATTCAGGTAAAAGCTGTTTATCCAATGCGATAGCACACAAACCAGATGCTATATTGTTGGATGTTTGTATGCCGGGGTTAGATGGGTACGACACTTGCCGGATGTTAAAAAATACGCCAGAAACCAAAGATATTCCTGTTGTGATGGTATCAGGTTTAGAATCAGAGCAAGAGCAACAAGCAGGGTATGAAGCTGGTTGCGATGCGTATGTGATTAAGCCATTTGCCATTCAGTCCTTATTAGAAAAACTAAAATCAATGGTTTAAGGGGGAAGTAATGCTGCATGAAGATAAACGAAGATTTATGCGTATGATGGTAAATGCACAAGCTCGGCTGACATTATTAGAGTCAGGGCTAACGTTTGAAGGTAAATGTCATGATTTGAGTGCAACAGGGCTTTCAATAGAAGTAACAGAGCCTGTTGAAGCAAACACGATGATTGAAATACATATTGATTCAACCAGCGATGCTATTCCTCCATTAAATGCCCATGCAAATGTCGTGCGCTGTGCTCAAGAGCAAGAAGGACAATTTATGCTTGGTCTGGAAATTATCGAGTTTAATTAACTTTAGCTCAGAGTAAGACCCTTGATATTGCGACAAATAAATGGCTTAGTAACCAACAAGAAGTTTTGTTATGTAGTATGCTACCTGAGCCATTTTTAACTCAGTTAATGGTCATTTAGCTCGCAAGAATGATCAATTTCTTAATAAAATAGGTATATCGTCACTTGATAATGTTGATGAGCTTTTGGCAATATTTATATCTTTGTAAACTAACAATCACGTATGGCTTAGCCGTAATCTTAAAGTAAGATAAAAGTTAATTTAGTACATTATCAAGTAGTTGAGAGCAAAGTCTGCTGAGCGTTGCTTGGTTATCACTGGTGCTTGAATAAGTGCGAATCCCGTAAATACCCATGACTAAAAATTGAGCACGACTTTTAGCATCAGGCGTACTACTTATTTCTCCATTATCAATGGCTTTATCAAGTACGTTTGCCAAAGAGTTTTCAAAGGCATTAAGGTTATTTGCCAATACTTTGCTCACTTCTTTATCTTGTCCATCCACTTCTGACAAAGTCCTTGTGAGTAAACAAAATTTAGTAGCCTCGTTGTTTGCACAAGGGTGAGTAATATTTTTTAAAAAAGCGCTTAAAGCTGACTTTACATCGTTATGCTCTGCAACTAATGACTCAAATTGGTCATTCTTATCTTTTTGATATTGCTCTACAGATGCCAGAAGCAAGCCTTGCTTATTTTTAAAAGCACAATAAATTGAGCCAGGGTGTAAGCCCGTTGCTTGAGTCAGTTTTTGCATACTAGCTTTACTATAACCATATTGCATAAATGCAGTCATAGCTTGGCGTAGGACGTGCTCTTTGTCGAATTCTGCGCTTCTCATAAACGAAATAGTCTTTAAATGTTGACTGCGATAATAACTTAACTTGATTATTTATTCAAAAATATAACTTGAATGAACATTCAAGAATGTGTATCTTGAACAAACATTCAAAAACTAGCACGTATAAATAATTTTAGCGAGGAATCATGACATCTACTTTATTCAAGTCGTTAAAGCTCAACGACACGCTTACTTTAAACAACCGCATTTTAATGGCACCTTTAACCCGCTGTATGGCTGATGATGATTTGGTGCCGACAGATGCAATGGCCTCTTATTATGCCCGCAGAGCTGATTCAGGACTGATAATTAGTGAAGCAACTATTATTCGCCCGGATGGCCAAGGATACCCTAATACACCGGGTCTATTTAATCAGGCGCAAATTGACGGCTGGAAAAAAGTGACAACTGCCGTGCACAATGCTGGTGGAAAGATTTTTGCGCAGTTATGGCATGTTGGTCGTGTTGCACACCCGTACTTTTTTGGTGAAGGTGATGTATTGGCACCTTCTGCGATTGGTATTGAAGGTACAGTACCACGAATGAGAGACTTACATTATCAAACGCCGAAGGAAGCATCCCAAGCACAAATTAGGCAACTGGTGCATGATTACGCTAATGCGGCAAAAAATGCCATCGAAGCAGGGTTTGACGGAGTAGAGATCCATGGCGCTAATGGCTATTTAATTGATCAGTTCTTGCATTATGCATCGAATCAGCGCCAAGATGAATATGGTGAGACACCGGATAACATGGCACGTTTTGCGCTAGAAGTAGTTGATGCCGTTGTTGATGCTGTGGGTGGTGAACGTGTGGGCTTACGCTTATCACCAGGTGCCTATTTTAATATGGCGCCAGATAATCGAGATAAAGCGGTGTTTGATTATTTACTATCACAACTCAATAATAGAATGCTTGCCTTTGTACATGTAGGGATTTTTGATGACAGTATGGAATTTGATTATCTGGGCGGAAAAGCGTCTGATTACATACGAAGTCTCTATAATGGCACACTCGTTGGGGTAGGCGGGTTTACACCCAGTACTGCGGAAGCTGCTCTTAAAGATGAACGCTTTGATTTAGTGGCAATAGGTCGTCCATTTATTGCTAACCCAGACTATGTCAGTAAGGTAAAAAGTCAGCAACCGCTAACCGTATACAGTGACGATATGCTGGCTGAGCTTATCTAAAAACAAAAGCCACAATAAGCGTTAAGACCGCTTGATTTATAAACTCAGATTAATCCAATACGCGGTAGTGTATTGGATTTTTCGCGTGTAAATATCGACCTTTATTTAGGTTAGGGTTATGAGGTTTTTAACCACGCACTACTTATTTTTGATGACCCATTATCACTGAGGCAATAATCACACTATATGCAAAGTGATAATTAAAAATTTCTGTCTATACTTTTATTTAGGCTTTTTATATGAACAATCTTAGAGGGTTAAAGGCTTTTTTTAGCTCGCTAGCGTGACCAATGTTTTAATAAAATTGGTATAAGGCAAATTATGCAAGAAGCGTTACTTCACTCGGTTGTTAAGTTAACGAAGACAAGAGATGTTGATTCACTTGAATCAAGCTTACTATCTACCATTCATGAGTTTATTGGCTGTCAGCAGGTGTCTATTTATAAGTCGACATGTGAGAACGATTCTTTGGCAGTTGAGTGTTGTTTAAGTTTACAGGTAACAAAAAGCAAGCAATATCACTGGAGCCAGTCACAAAAGCTTGAAAACCCAAGTTCAGAGCTAATATCATGCTTGAATTCAGCGTGTATTATAGCCATTCAAAGCATTGACGGCATTGAAACAAGGTGGGTGCCAATCACCTTAGCGGATAAAGCAATTGGTGCGATAGCTATCAAAAGTAATGGGCTTAGCAGCTCAGACCAAGTTTTGCTAAATGCATTTTGTTGTATTTATGAGAATTATTTAACCATTTTACATGAGAACGAACGAGATAAACTGACAGGCTTACTTAATCGGCAAACATTTGATAAAAAGTTCAAACAACTAGTAGAAAAGCAAGTAGTTAAACACCATAAAACATCAAAATCAAACCAAAACAGGCAATTACAGAGTGAAACAGTCTCTTGGCTTGCGATGTTGGATATCGATCATTTTAAGCAAGTAAATGATAATTATGGGCATGTATGTGGTGATGAAGTGTTACTCATTTTAGCGCAAACGATGCATAATTTTTTTAGTGCCTGCGATTTGCTGTTTCGTTTTGGTGGTGAAGAGTTTGTTTTGGTCTTTGAACCTGCGACCTTTGAAGAAATTGATAGTGTGCTAAATAAATTTATGGATAGAGTTAGGGATACCAAGTTTCCTTTTGTGAATAAACTAACGGTAAGTATTGGAGTCGCAAAAGTTGGGCCTTATGACTTTCCAATTCATGTTTTAGAAAAAGCTGATAAAGCCTTGTATTGCGCAAAAACGCAAGGCAGAGATCAGGTCTGCTTTTTTGATCTTATGGAACAGTCTGAAAAACTCGACAGTGATGATGAGTCGGGTATAGATTTATTTTGACGCTATCATCTAAGACGCAAATATTTTACACTGCTCACAGCCTATCAATTTACAACAACCAGTTGAACTCCCCCACATATTCTGGTTATAAATAGCTCGGAAAAACATAATGTTGCACATAATTCAATCTAATCGTATGGAGGTTCTACAGGCTCAGTTTCATACTTTACTTAAAAGTGCGCCATTAAGTTCCCCATTTCATAAAGAGATTGTACTAGTACAATCTCCTGGTATGTCGCAGTGGCTAAAAATAGGCTTAAGTGAAGCGCTGGGCGTTGCTGCGCAAGTAGATTTTCCACTTCCTTCGAGTTTTATTTGGCAGTTATATCAACAATTTTTGCCTAATGTACCAAGTGAATCCCCTTACAATAAGCAAAACATGACCTGGAAGTTGGTTGCAATATTGCCAACATGTTTGGATGACCCTAAATATATTCAATTAAGTCAATACTTACATCAAGACATAGAAGGCTTAAAGCTATTTGCATTGTGTGAAAAAATAGCGGATGTTTATGACCAATATTTAATGTATCGGCCACATTGGATAGCTCAATGGGATACAGGAAAAGATGAGCTTGATGATGTCGATGTTTCAATCGCATCGTGGCAACCTGATTTGTGGCGAAGATTAGTAAAGCATACCCAGTTTTTAGGACAAAGTAGTTATCACCGAGCGAATATGCATCAACAACTTGTTGATGCACTTGATAGTGTCAGTAGTGAGCAATTACCTGAGCGGGTGTGTATATTTGGCCTCTCGGCAATGGCTTCAAGCCAATTAGAAGTATTTAAAACGCTGAGTAAAAAAACCACGGTGCTACTGTTTTTTTGTAATCCCAGTGAGCATTATTGGGGTGACCTAGTAGATGAAAAAACGCAGGCAAAAATCGCTGCTAAGTACGTAAAAATGCCAGAGCTTGATGCTAAAAGCACTCAAGAAGACTATTACGTTGTTGGTAACCCTTTGTTGTCCTCATGGGGCAAGTTGGGGCGCGATTATTTTGAGCAACTTGTGCAGCTGGACGCTCAATGGATTGATGGGTTTATTAGCGATTTTGACGATTCTTTGCTAGGCAAAGTACAACAAGAAGTATATCAACTGGCGTTCAAAGGTCAGTCACTTAGTGCAGATAAAAGTTGGTTTATTAATGAGCAAGGTAAACTTTTAATCGCATTGGATGATACTTCAATTCAATTACAAGACTGCCATACACCACTTCGAGAAGTAGAGTGTTTGCATGATCATTTACTTAGGTTATTTCATACCGACCCACACTTAACACCTAAAGATATTATTGTCATGATGCCCGATGTTGGTACATATAGCCCCTATATTGAGGCGGTATTTGGTGCAGCAACGGGTGGACGCTATATTCCTTATGCATTGGCGGATTTATCGATTGAACAAGAAAAGCCAATTCTGAGCTCATTTGTCAGCTTAGTTAATTTGCCCTTTAGTCGTTTTGGCGTGTCAGACTTGCTCGATCTTTTAGCCGTCACACCTATCGCAAGTCAATTTAATGTCCAAGAACATGAGTTTTCGCAGTTGAAATATTGGCTTGAGCAAGTGGGTGTTAAATGGGGCTTAAATGCTGAGCATAAAATTGAACATGATCTCCCTGCATTATCTCTCAATACTTGGCAACACGGGTTAAACCGTTTGTTGCTGGGGGTTGCATCAAGTGATGAACAAATGACTTTTGATAGCATTTATCCTGCTGATTTAGTGGAAGGTATGGCGGTTAATAGCTTGAGCAAATTACTACATTTTGTTAATGCTTTAGCAGAATATAAGCAACAGCTTAATCAAGATGCAAGGCTATGCGATAAAGCTCAGCTATTAAGACAAATGATGGCGCAGTTTTATGATGCGCAAGCAGAGCAAAGCTGGGATTTACTTACCGTTGAGAAGATCATTGATGAGTTGCAAAAACATGACGATAATTTGGATATGCAAGCGCCAATATCGGCAAAAGTATTAAGTTACTTAGTCAAACAGGGAGTACAAGAAAAAGGTGTTGGTCAGCGTTTTTTAGTGGGGCCAGTGAATTTTTGTACTTTAATGCCAATGCGAGCAGTACCGTTTAAGGTAGTGTGCCTACTTGGCCTCAATGATGCAGATTATCCACGTACGGTACAACCGATTGGATTTGACTTAGTACCGCACTCTAAAAGGCAAAAAGGTGATCGGTCACGAAAATTTGATGACCGCTACTTGTTCTTAGAAGCGCTGCTCAGTGCCAGAGATCATTTTTATTTGAGCTACATTGGTCGTTCATGTTTTAATAACGAACCGCAGATGCCATCGGTGTTGGTTAGTGAGCTATTTGAGTACCTTGACCGAAGCTTTAAATACTCAGACGCATCACTCAAACCGTCAAAACAACTTCTTCAGCGTGCAACATTACAACCTTTTAATGCTGTGAATTACTTAAGCGATAATGCTTTACAAAGCTTTAACCCAGTGTGGTTAATGCAAAACACAAAAATTACGCACAAACCACTTTTACCGCTTAACGTGCCAAGTGAGAAACAAGTCGAGATTCAACAATTTTTATTTACTGTACTGGCTCCGCAAAAAGCGTTCTACACCAAAACGCTAGGCTTGAGGTTAAATGAACAAGTAGTGATAAACAAAGATGAAGAGCCATTTATGCTCGATACGCTTGAGCGCTACTATTATCTGGATGAACTACTTGCTTATGCGCTAAGGGGTGAACAAGTTAACCTTGAGCAAATAATCCAACGAGGTAATTTACCTCAAGCAGCAGTCGGACAGCTGCAGCTAACGCGCCTGCAGCAACGTATTCAGCCCATGGTTGAGCAATTAAAAGCACAAGTGCAGCAGCCCAGAGCACCTTTAGAAGTGCGTTTAATGGTTGGTAGTTATATGTTACTAGGTTGGCTAGATGCGCTCTATGACAACAAGCAAATATTTTATCGCAGTGCCAGTATCAAAGCCAAAGATAAGGTGAAAGGCTTTTTAATGCATTGCATTGCACAGTGCTGCGATGAACCTGTACACACGTATATTTATGGCTTAGACGAGCTAGTAACTTTTGCACCGTTAGAAAAACAACAAGCCGATGACTTTTTACAAAAATGGTTACATTTTTATCAACAGTGTTTAAATCAACCAATGCCGTTTTTTGTTAGTACAGCGTATGAACTTGTAGCAACCAAAGATATAGGTAAAGCCGCAGTTAAGTTTAATGGCGGCCAATATATAGGGTATGGAGAAAGCGAAGACCCTTATGTAGCCTTAAATTACACAAGCCTTGAACAAGTAAGTGAACAACTGCATGACATCAGCCATGCCTTATTAGCTGATATTGTAGCGCTTGCTAAGGAGCAGCGATATGCAGACGCTTAACCCACAAAGTATGCCGCTGCTTGGCAGTAGCTTAATTGAAGCTAGCGCAGGCACGGGCAAAACGTACACAATTACAGGGCTGTATTTGCGTTGCTTACTGGGTTTACAAGTGCCAGCACAACAACAAATGCCATTGTCGGTAGAGCAAATACTGGTTGTTACCTTTACGGAAGCCGCTACACAAGAGATCAAGGACAGGGTACGTTCTCGTATTTTATTGGCCAGAGACACGCTGTTGGGTGAACAATGCAATGATGAATTAGTGAACCGTGTTTTGTGTCAAATTGAAGATAAGCATAACGCGTTTACATTGTTAGACGCAGCGGCAAAATCAATGGATGAAGCCGCTATTTTTACTATTCATGGCTTTTGCCAGCGAATGTTAAAACAACATGCGTTTGAGTCGAATGTTGCGTTTAACCTTGAGTTTGTATTAGATGAGTCAGAGTTGGTGCTTGAAGCCATAAAAGATCATTGGCGCAGCTTTGTGTATCCGTTAGATAAAGACACGACACAAGCTATTATAGAGCATTATCCAAGCCCTCATGCACTGGCTGGTAAAGTGATGAAGCTACTTGCCAAAGAACACGCGGTGATCACGCCCAAATTGGCGCTGGCAGATGTGCTTGAAGCAAGAAAGCAATATCAGCAACAAGCCAGCAAGTTTAAAAAGGTACTACTGAGCAGTGATTTTTTTAGCGTGTTGGCAAATTCTGGTTTGGCAAAAAATAAAGCGCCGGGTAGGGCGAATAATATTGATGCCCTGATCACATATTGCCAAAGTGAGCAGTGGTATTTTGAATTTGGTAGTGCTAAACATTCTTTTGCCCTTTGGGGGCAAGACTCTTTGTCAAATACTGCGAATTATAAAAAAGGGGCAAGTGTTATTATGCACCCAATGTTGGCTGAGTTTGATGTAATGGCGCAGCTACATAATCAAGTAAGCAAAGGGTTAAGCATTGCTATTTTGCAGCACAGTGTGAGCGAGGTGCGTAGATTATTGCAATCGCATAAAATACAACATGGGTTGATAAGCCCAGATGATTTATTGCGACAGCTCTTTGAGGCATTAAACAATGAACAAGGGCATATATTACAGCAAAAAATTGTACAGTTGTTTCCAGTTGCCATGATTGATGAATTTCAAGATACCGATCCTATTCAGTATGGTATTTTCAACGCTATTTATGGCAAAGAGACTGATAAAAATGACACTGCCTTGACCATGATTGGTGACCCTAAACAGGCTATTTATGGTTTTCGAGGCGCTGATATTTTTACCTATATTCATGCTAAGCAACAGGTCAAAGAGCAAAACCAATATACATTAGCAACTAATTATCGCTCCGCAGAGGGGGTTGTGAAAGCTGTTAATGCATTATTTACCTCTCACGCGCATAGTTTTATTTACAATCAAGCCATTCCGTTTGTATCGGTCAAAGCTAAAGGCAAGTCAGTAGATGACAGCTTTTTATGCCCGTCGTTAGGCAGTGCCTCTTTACAATTTAGTGTATATCAAGACCTGTCCTCTGTTACCAGTAAATCTCAAGCTTTGCCAGTACTTGCCAAGGCATATGCGAATAAAATTTCACAGCTATTGGGTGAGGCGCAAAGAGGGCGGGCGTCAATCGGCTCGGTAGCAGTGCAAGCCGGTGATGTATGCGTGCTGGTACGAGATAGAAATGAAGCAAGCATAATGAAGTCTGCACTTGCACAATTGGCTATTCCTAGTGTTTATTTAGCAAGAGATAGTATATTTAGCCAGCCTATTACCCATGCTATTTTGAGCTTTTTAGATGTATTACATGGCAAATATGACGAAGCAGCACTGCGAGGTATTTTAGTCAGCCCGTTGTTTGCGTTGAACTATCAGCAAATTTATCAACTGCGAGAAGATGAGCGGCAATGGCAAATGTATTTAGATCAATTCGCACAACTACAAAAACTTTGGTATAAACAAGGCGCTATGGCAATGCTTGAGCAGTTATTGGTACAAAACCAATTGCCAAAACTGTGGCAAGCATCAGGGTATAACGTTGAGCGTTGGCTAACAGATTATCGTCATTTGGCTGAGCTTTTACAGCAAAAACAAATTGAGCTAGATGGCACTTTGCGAGTGCTACGCTGGCTGAGTAGTCAATGCCAGCAAGTTCAGCAAGGCAGTGCTCAGGTACGACTAGAAAGTGACGCTGACTTAGTCAAAATAGTCACTATGCATGCGTCTAAAGGATTAGAGTACCCAATCGTATATATTCCATTTGCAAGTAGTTACCGAGAGGCAAGTGATGCCGTATTTCATCGAGATGGGCAGTTAGTTTATTCACTCGATGCTGATGATGAACAAAGTGCACAAGCAGAGCAAGAGCGTTTAGCTGAAGATATTCGACTGTTATATGTGGCACTAACTCGTGCCATTCATTTTTGTGATGTAGGGTTGTTTAACATAGCTGCTGGTAGAAGTAAAAAGCCAGGCATTACGCAAACAGCAGTCGGTTACGTACTTTTTGCAAATCAACCCTTTGAAACGCAACAGCAGTGGCATGAAGCACTACAAACATTTTGCGATGGGCAAGCAGATATATCATTGTGCTGGATAACAACTGATGATAACTCAGGCGATGAGTTGGCAAACAAAACAGCACCTGAGCAAGTTTTAACGGTTAAACCTGTCACAATATTGATTGAACGTGATTGGCGTGCAACGAGTTTTAGTCAGTTAAGTTACCACAGCCATAGTGATGATCGACCGCTGGGGGCGTTGGATGAAAACCACCAGCTTGATTTACCAGATAATGTTCTAAGTATGCAAAAAGCAGTGCTTAACTCGTATACCTTTCCTAAAGGTGCAAAGCCCGGAAGTTGCTTACATGAAATTTTTGAGCAAATTGATTTTACCGCACCTAATAGCCCGTCAGGTGAGCAGCTATCACTGAGTGAGGCAGTAGAAAAAAGCTTAAATAAGTATCATATTGATGAACAGTGGCAAGCACCGGTCCAAGGCTGGATACAAGCATGCTTAAATTGCCCTTTAGACATGGAAAATGATTTGCAGTTGGCAAAATTAAGCCCCTGTGATTGCCTCGTTGAGATGGAATTTTATTTACCACTTGAGCCATTAAAAGCAAACGAGTTAAATCGTTTAGTGAGTGCTATTACAGGCCAACATAGCCAGCTACAATTTGATCAAGTAAAAGGGTTGTTAAAAGGTTTTATTGACTTAATTTTTGTATATCAAGATAAGTATTACATTTTGGACTACAAGTCGAACTATTTAGGTGACACACATAGCGACTATCAAGCAAATAACTTAAAGTTAGCGATGGATGCGCATCAATATCATCTGCAGTATATGATTTATTCTGTGGCACTACATCGGCTGCTAAAACAACGTTTAGCACGGTATGATCCTCAAATTCATTTAGGTGGCGTTTACTATTTGTTTTTGCGGGCGTTGCCCGATGCTGCAGGCATCTATTTTAATAAACTAAGTATTGAGCAATTACAGCAATTAGATGCACTGTTTACACAAGGTCGGTTATTATGAGCCAGCTTGACTTATTTGCAGACTCAGAACTGATTGATTTTGATCATGATGCTTATATAAATATCTTATTGCAACAGTCTCGCATTCGTCATGCAGATCTTGGGTTAGCTAAATTATTGAACTACCAGCGCATTGATGAAAACTTTTATGTCATTTTATTGCTACTTCGAGCAGAGCAACAACAGCATAGCTGTTTGGCCTTTGCCGACGTTGATTGGTTTGACCCATTCCTATTGAAAATATGCCAACTGGATAGCCCACAAGCACCATGGCTAGCCAGTGATGCTCTTGTAATATGGCAGCAGCTTACAACGCATCCTGCTATCGGAGAAGGCAAGCCTTTAGTCTTGTTTCGCGATAAATTATACCTGTCACGTTTAGCCAACTATGAAGCATTGCTAGCTGAGCGCTTTTTACTGATGCAAAAGCAGCCTTTAAGCGTTGATCAAAAGATGCTGAAAAAATTACTTAATGCCTATTTTCCAAGTACGGAAGAAGGGGTAATAGATTGGCAAAAAGTTGCCTGTGCAATGGCTGCAAGTAGTGGCTTTTGTGTTATTACAGGAGGTCCAGGAACAGGAAAAACGACCACGGTGACAAAATTACTAGCAATTTTGCAGTCGCTTTATATTCAGGCGCCGCTGACAATCAAGCTGGTGGCACCAACAGGAAAGGCAGCAGCAAGGTTAAGTGAGTCAATTTTAGGAGCAAAAGCAAAGTTAGATTTAGATGAAAAATTGTATGAGCTGATCCCTGAGCAAGCTCAAACCATTCATCGTTTACTCGGTGTTATCCCTCAAAGTAATCAATATCGACATAACCAATTTAACCCATTGCATTTAGATTTGTTGATTATTGATGAAGCTTCAATGGTCGACTTATCGTTATTAGCAAAGTTGATGCAAGCTCTTCCAAAGCATGCAAGATTAATAATACTGGGTGATAAAGATCAGCTGGCATCGGTTGATACTGGAAGCGTTTTGAGTGATTTATGTCAGCAACTACTACTTAATAGCCAGCCAAGCTATAGCCAAGCGTTATGTGATAAATTAAATACGCTATGTTTTGCGGGCAAAGCACAGTTGCAGGGTAAAGTCAGTGAATTTGCCTTATCAGATAGTGTGGCATTTTTACAAAAAAGCCACCGATTTGATAGTCGCAGTGGCATTGGTCAACTAGCCTTGGCGGTAAATAATAACGACACTAAATTGCTCAGACAAACACTGAACAAAGGTTATGACGATATTGCTCTAATGACGCTTACGAATGAGCAATATCAGGCTTTAATTGAACGCTCAGCAGAGCAATATGGTGTTTATTTACAATTGATGCACCAAGGTGCTGATGTCATAGCTATACACCGATCGTTTGCTCAATATCAGCTATTAGCAGCACTCAGAGAAGGTCCTTATGGAGTAGAGCAGTTAAACAGGCGTATTGAACAAGCACTTTACGTTAAACAGTTAATTCAACCGACGACGCGTCATTATGCAGGCCAGCCCATTATGGTTATCGAAAATGACTACCAGTTAAAGCTCTTCAATGGTGATATTGGTATTTTGCTAATTGATGCACAAGGGCAGTTAAAAGCCACATTTATTGATGAACAAGGGGGAGTTAGGGCATTCTATCCTGCGCGTTTACCACGCCATGAAAATGTGTATGTGATGACCATACACAAATCACAAGGGTCTGAGTTTGCGCATACGGCAATGATTTTACCACCTCTACAAAAATCATCTACCGGTATAAATCGACAGCTAGTTTATACGGGTATTACGCGTGCTAAATCGTACTTTGAATTAGTGACTCAAGAGCAGGTATTGCTTAATGCCATGAATCGTTCTGTGTCTCGATGCTCAGGATTACGAGATAGGTTAATGAAAAATTAACAAGTGGATAATGTATTGTATTATTTATTAACTGCTCTATAGTTTTTATGTAGGTTTTGAATTACTAAAAACCTACTTCCCTTAATACTCCACTGCCCAGTGGGTCGCATATGCCGCCATAATTGAATGATTACGGCGGCGTTTTTACAAGCTAACATCAGCTCTGGGGCAGCGAATTTTTTCAACAGGACTATTTTGCCCATCTTCTGGGTTGCTTTCACTTGTAATAGCTGGCAATTACTACGTAAAAGCGTCTTTATATTGAGTAAAATATCATCTTCAAAACCCTGATCCAAACCTGAGGTTAAACTGCTCATTTCGCGTAATGAAAGCCTTTGATTTGAACAAAATTCATATCTCAAAGATTAACAGACCCTAGTCATTTATCTATCGCAATATCAGAACAATTATTGAATGCCATTGGTATAACAATAAAAGCAGTATTATTATTGCAGGTGGTTGTATGAAAAAAACTCAGCATATATGATAAATTGACAAAGTTTCAACGATGTGCTTTAACAGATTAAAGCAATTACTTTAATCTGGGGCAAGTATGAAAACGTTAGAACAGCAATTGGTCAATTATGCTAAATACCATAGAGATAAGCGCAATATTGCCACACATTTTTTTGGCATACCCGTTATTGTGATTGCCGTTATATTTTTGCTTTATATTCCAATACTTGAAATGAATACGGTCATACTTACTCCGGCTTTAATTGTCACCCTACTCAGTTGTGCTTATTACATACGATTAGATTTTCGTCTGGGTGCGCTCATGTCTGTTTGTTTGGCTTTAATTTACGCTGGGGTAAAGCAGTGTTACCTTGTTTGGCCCTATGCTGAAGCATGGTTTTATAGTATTGGTATTGTATTGTTTGTAATTGGTTGGGTAGTGCAATTTATAGGGCACTATTTTGAAGGAAAAAAACCTGCATTTGTTGACGATTTGATGGGCTTAATAATAGGGCCTTTGTTTGTGGTGGTAGAGGGGCTTTTTTTGTTAGGACTGATGAAACATTTAGAACAGCAGATTATTGCTAAAGCGGGAGCATATCGTTAGAGCTAAGAAAATATCAAGGGCATGTTTATCCTTTACAGCAAGAAACAAGCCCTAGCTCCTCCGTGACGATTTAAATCGACATTCGTGTTTCGAGCTTATGACCTTTGATAATCGTAATATCTTGGCTATTTAGACGCAATTTTCCATTGTTAGTCTCAATTAAATAGCCAAGTTCTGGGTATTCTTCAGCGCCAGCTTCAGTTAATTGTTTACGAGCTCTGTGCACCATAATATTCATATGGTTCATTTGTACGCCTAGTGCTTTGATCAAATCTTCTCTGTATATCCACCCTTGCTGATCTTGTTCTACGGCGTTGTCTTTATCTTGGATACGCAAACGGGCCAACAGTAATAGTAAGTAGTGATGACTGCGAACGCCTAAATCGATGGTATTACCATTTAAGCTCACTGACAGCTGAGTTGCTTCTTCATCTTGACTAACAGCAAAAGATAGTCCGCATGGTTTTACGTTCGGTAGACGGTCTAGGTGTTTGGTCATCGCAGCTGTCCCTGCAGCGTAAAATACCCACTGATTATTAAAGGCACTTAAAAGCCCACCATCAATCAGTGCTTGGCGGTCACTGGTATTGAGGTCTTCTAAAAACCAATAGTTCAGCATTTTATCAAAGTAGATAATATGTGTTGGATTTTCATTATTCGGTAGCAACAGCTGGTCTGATACTTCTATCACCTGTTGATCATCGGTTTGTGATACTAAATATTGGCATTGTGCGCTGAGATTTGCGACCACATATGAGTTTTGTCCAGGTGCAGCGAAATCTAATTTGTCATTTTCACAAAGTTGATAGGGCAGGTTTTTGTCAATTTTTTTATCGTTAATCCAAATACCGTTCGTACTCACATCACGAATAAGCCATTTGTCCTGAGACAGCTCAATAATGGCATGATGACGCGATACCCCTGGTTGATCGATTAAACTGTCTACATTGAACTTATAGCGGCCAATCGTATGATAGCTTTTTAAATATACTTTAGTGAGTTTCTGTTCATCAATAAGATAAGCCATTAATATGTCCTTACATTACCATATAGTGTTGTCATTAAGCGTAATAAAGTTGTTTTTTGCCAAGACTATTATTCCATTTACTTTTCACTTAGAGTTCTTTCTAAGATAACGATAGCGCATTTATTTTCGCTTAAATTTAATAAATCTAAATTTTACATCAATAGTTTAGAGATTTTTCTTGGATTAGCCAATTACATCCGATTACATCGATTGCCATTCCAGCTTGCGCATTATTGCAGAATAAACCATAGTTTTATACTTGCTATTAGTTAGGAAGGTCAAATGAATGAATTTAAAAAACTGAGTACGGTTAAGTTAGAAAACGTATACAACTTTTGCAACCCTTATGATTCAGAACCGCTGTTGTTAGAGTCGAGCGCTTTAAAAGTTGTTACCGATTTTACTCGACGAGCGCCTCAGTTGATCCTAAAAGATGTTGATATAGACCATGCTCTTTATATGATGGTCAATGGTCATGTTCGTTCCAAGTTAGTTATTGATCATGATGATACATTCTTGGGAGTGGTTAACTCTCGGGACTTAACGGGTCGAAAGGTCTTAAGCATGGCACAAAAATTAAACCAAGCACGAAGTGATCTGAGTGTCGAAGATGTGATGACCTGTAAAAGTGAGCTGCATGCGTTGCCATATAGTTCGGTTAAAAGCGCTAAAATTGGCGATATTATTGAAACACTTAAAGACATTGGGCAGCAACATGTATTGCTTGTTAATAAAAGGGGAGGGCTTAGGGGCATGATTTCAGCCAGTGATATTGCCAGAGCCTTACATATTCCAGTTAATATCCTTCAAAAGGCACATTCTTTCAAAGAGGTTTTTGCCATTATCCATGCGCATGAAGATATGTTTGCTTCATAATGCCAATTTTATTAAAACATAGAACATGTTTGTAAGCTAAATGACCATGTATTTAATGCAATTGGCATAATATATTTTGGTGCTGCTAACACGTTAGTGAGCGCACCAAAATA
>NZ_ARPN01000111.1:0-2477 GCF_054966645.1 Pseudoalteromonas sp. SANK 73390 | reverse complement strand
GGTGTTTCTCTAGTATGCCAATAAATCACTGCCCAATTTGTGGGTTCAAATCAGATGAAAATTATATATCCATTTCTGAGTTGAGATCTTCATTCGATATTTGTAATTGTTGTGGCTGTGAATATGGAAACGATGATAATGTCATGTTTTATGAAAAATGGGTTAAAGGCGGTTGTGCTTGGTTCAATATCAAACTTAAACCGCTAAATTGGTCGCTAGAGGCTCAAATTGATAGTCAAATAAGACCTTGGCCTCCAGTATAAAAAACACCTAACAAGTCAATTCAGCAGGACAAAAAACAGTTGGTTTTGCTCCTGCGTCGCTAATTTTAACCAACTGATTTTTGCCTCTGATTGAGGCGTTAGGTGACCTATCAATGAAAGTCTTGAGTCTGATTCTAATGCTATTATTTCTAGCTGCTTGTACTTCCACTATGACGATGGATGAAGAGGTAGAACAAAATAGAAAGCAGGCTTTAAGTAAGATAGATATCCTCGGCTGTCTTATGGAAGGAAAAGTTATAGCAAGCGTAGGCATGTTTGCTACTCCATCTTGTATAAAGTTACACTCAGATGGCGGAAAAATTTGCCAAGATAGTTCTGATTGTGAAGGTATGTGTACCTCTAAAGAAGTTCTTGATAATGGAGTTAAAGCTAATGGTTTTTGCCAAGTTGGTTTGGGTGATCCTAGCTGTTATAACGAGATTGCTAACGGTATTGCAGAAAATGCAATTTGTGCTGACTAAGTCACCTAACAAGCTGTTTAACAAGGACAAAATACAGTTGGCTGTTTTCGTTCCTCAACATTTTAGCCAACTATATTTTGCCCATTAACAGGGCGTTATGTGCCTAGCACTATTTACGATCGTGGAGTTGAATTAATTGAGTCATTTAAGTGGGTATTTGCTATTACCAATTAGTCTAATCATTGGTTTCTCTTTAGCATCTCAAGCTGGGGTTAATTCCCAACTGAGGCAAGCCTTAAGTAACCCTATACAAGCTGCTTTTATTTCATTTCTGGTTGGTACAATTATTCTGGGTATTCTTGCATTAATTCAAGGAGATTCATGGTTTAAACCTAACGCTTTTAAAACTATACCTTGGTGGGCTTGGTTAGGTGGGCTACTTGGTGCTTTTAATATTGCCATGTCTATATTCTTAGCGCCCAAATTAGGAGCCTTAGTTTTAGCTATTTCAATAGTTTGTGGGCAAGTTATTGCTTCTTTAGCTCTAGATCAAAATGGTTGGCTTGGGTACCCCAAAATTGAAATTACATTTAATCGTGTTTTAGGTGCTTTATTTTTAATCGTAGGTATGTTTTTAGTTGCTAAGAAATAGGCACATAACAAGTCATTAAAGCAGGAAAATTTACAGTTGGCTGTTTTCACTGCATTCAACATTTTAGCCAACTATAAATTTCCTCTTAATGAGGCGTTAGTTGCCAGAGATAACCATGCATTTATACGAAATCGATAGATATGCTGCAAGTCACCCTGATTGGGAAGGTTCATTCTCCGAAAGGTTGTATGAATATTGTGAATGGAATTCTCAAGAATTTTGGAAGCTTCATAAGGAATTAATTGATTTAGCGATCTGGTTAAGAAATTACGAAAGTGTAGATAAGCAATTAGTGGGTAAAATTCTCGGCATACAAAAATCGGTATGGACAATGATTTCAGCACATTTTAATAAAAATGATATTGTAACTTTAAGTGGGGTTACAGATGATGAGCTTCATGAATTTATTGGACGTTTTGATTTAGCTATATTGGGAATAGCTTCAGGAGAGGTTTTGCCTGAAAAAAGTTTTGATCTTGTTAATCCGCTAATAAAAGGCAACTAACAAGGCGTTTAAACGGAACTAAAACAGTGGGTTACGTTTCGCTTCGCTACACATTTCAACCCACAATTATAGTCCGCTTAACGCGGCGTTAGTGTGTTCATCAAGGATCGAGTGTTTAATTTATATGATTGAATCAATTGAGAAAGACGTAAAGTCATATGAGGCTAAAGCAGGTGCTATGCTTGGCGCTATTAACACCTCAATATTTTTTATCGTGTTGTTTTCTATCTATGTTTTAATGCCCGATTTTTTTCAATCAATTTGTGAAATTTTATCTCGAACAATGCTATCGTTGATTGATGAAGCATCTACTGAGCCCAACTCAGGCAATGGTTTACGTGGTGCTTCAGAGGTATTTCTTTCCTTATCAAAATCTCGAGACACAGTAGGTGATTTAAAAGGAGTTCTTACTACTATTCCTGTTTTATTTGCAGCAATATTTGCTGGTAGTTATGTAAATTACAGACTTATTTTTAACAAGCTGCATGAACTTAATATGTTAAAGCATAAAGAAAACATAAAAAAAAGTGAGCTGGAATACACTAACAAGCAAATTAACAAGGACACGTAACAGTTGGCTACGTTTCGCTTCGCTCACAATTTTAGCCAACAATTACGTAGCCTAGTATTTGGGC
>NZ_ARPN01000110.1:0-70254 GCF_054966645.1 Pseudoalteromonas sp. SANK 73390 | reverse complement strand
AAATAAAGCGCTTAATCGCGCTTTATTTGTATATCCCAACCAACCTTTCTTTGATATTGAACTTCTTGTTCAAGTTCACTTTCCATTAAAGGATGGTTAATTAACCAATCAGCTTCAAAGCTAATTGTAAGAGAATCGCTTTCATCAGATACGATTAGCACCGGTGGCACTATATCGTCTTGTCGACGCATTGATAAAATAACAGCAATACGAATAATACGACTCAGGCGCTTTGCCAGTGTTTCCTTTGCAGATAAATTATCGAACTGTTTAATATTAATATCAGTTCGATGGGATGCCGTTAAAGCCACAATAAGCTGTTTTTCAATTTTGGAGTAACCTGGCATACATGTATGACTCAAAATATAAGCACTGTGTTGATGATAAAGCTTATAATCTACGATTAAGCCAATTTCATGCACGCTTGCCACTGCACTTAAGATTTTTTTAGCAATATCTATATCTAATTGCCAATCATCACATAATTGTTTAGCCAAAGATAAACTTAACTCTGTAACATAGGAAGCTTGTTGTTTGTCAACGTGGTAACGATCCATAAAACTATCGAGCGTTCGTTTACAAATATCAGAATTATGTAATTCTGGGATCATACTATAAAGCACACCTTCCCTAAGCGCGCCACCAGCAAGTCCCATTTGACTAATTTTTAAAGATTTGAAAAGAGCAATTAAAATTGCCAGACCAGAAACAAATACCAACCGACGCTCTTCACCTAGCCCAGGCAAATCAAGCTGCTTTATACTTTGACAAGCCATTGCCTGAATTTGGATCTCTTCTAACTTTTGTAAAGTCAGCATATCGCTGTGACCGCAAGCCGCAAGGATCTCTTGAATAGCCTGCACAGTACCAGAAGCTCCAATTGCAAGCTCCCAGCCCATATCAATATAATCTTTTTGAATTGGTTTAATCACTGAATTAGCAGCAGAGATCGCCTCAGTAAAATTCTTTTCACTTAATAAGCCGTCACAAAAAAAGCGCTCTAGATATGTTACACAACCCATATTTAGGCTTTTATATAACAATGCATTAAACCCTTTACCAATCACAACCTCTGTACTTGCACCGCCAATATCTATAACTAGCTGACGCCCTAAGCATGCAGATGTATGGGCAACACCCTTATAGATTGTCTTTGCTTCTAATTCACCGCTGATAACATTGACTTTGTTTTGCAAAATTTGTTCAGCACGCGATTTAAACTCGTCTGCATTTTTAGCTAGTCGTAACGTTGCTGTGGCGACAATACTAATATTTTGTTTGGGGATATCTTGCAATCGCTCAGCAAACAGCGCCAAACATTCCCACCCCCTTTGCATCGCCTCGTCAGACAACACATTATTCCTATCCAAACCAGCTGCCAAACGCACTTTGCGCTTAACCCGTCCGATGGTATGCACACCACCGGCAACATGTCGTGCAATTAGCATATGAAAGCTATTTGAACCTAAATCAATAACCGCAAATACGTCACTGTGAGGAATTTTTTGCGTCACTACTTTAAACCTCTAGAAACAAGTACCAATGTGATCGCTCTAATGATTAATTAGAGCGTTGCTTTTGGTAACTACCTTGGCGACGTCCGTTATTACGGTTTCGTGGTCCAGATGAGTAGTTCCTTTTTCTTTGAATATTAGGCTTGTTCAAATCATCTAGCAATGCTGATTTGTCATAATGTGACAATGGAATAGAGTGCTCAATATATGATTCGATTTCATGTAAGTTATAAGCATACTGCTCACATGCAAAGCTAATAGCATGACCAGAAGCCCCCGCTCGGGCCGTACGACCGATTCTGTGTACATAATCTTCACAGTCATCAGGTAAGTCAAAGTTAAATACATGGCTTACTTCAGGGATATGTAATCCACGGGCGGCAACATCAGTTGCGACCAAAAAGTCTACTTCACCTTTGCTAAACTGCGCCAAAATACTTTGACGTTTTTTCTGATTAACATCACCCGTTAATAGCCCTACTCGATGTCCATCAGCTTTAAGCCAAGCATATACGTTTTCACAACTTTGCTTAGTATTAGCAAATACAATCGCTTTTTCAGGCCATTCTTCTTCAATCAAAGTAAGTAGCAATGGAACTTTATCATCATGTGAGGGGTGAAATAACTCCTCTTGAATTCGTTTTCCTGTTTTTACATCTGGTTCAATCTGAACATGCTCTGGGTTTGTCATATGCTCAAAAGCCAGCTCTTGCACGCGATAAGATAATGTTGCAGAAAATAATAAATTTAAGCGCTCTGATGTATCAGGCATGCGGTTAAACAAATAACGAATGTCTTTAATAAAGCCAAGATCAAACATGCGATCTGCTTCATCTAACACCACTACTTCAATTTCATTCAGGCTGTAAGCGCCTTGTTTGTAAAAGTCGATTAGCCGTCCAGTTGTGCCAATTAAAATATCTACACCATTTTCTAGTTGCGACCGTTGTTTTTCATACTCTTCGCCACCATATATTAAACCTAGTTTTAAATTACACTGTGGCGCAATAACTTGTGCATCTTTATGTATCTGAATCGCTAGCTCCCGAGTAGGGGCCATGATCAGTGCTCTTGGGTGCTTTCTGGAAACACCTTCTGTTTGTAGTAAACGGTGGCAAGTGGCTGTTAAAAAAGCCAATGTTTTACCTGTCCCCGTTTGTGCTTGGCCCGCAATATCGCGCCCTTCAACTACAAAAGGTAAACACTTTGCTTGGATTGGCGTACAATATTCAAAGCCATTCTCAGTTAAACCGGCGACCACTTCCGGTGCTAAAGCAAAGTCAGAAAATTTTTTATTGGTCAAATGTGTCTTAGTCATAGCAATAAAGCATAACGTTTAAACTTGCAATAAGAAACAAGAGTGTTTAAATACGCACTAAATAATTCGCCAAATTCTAATGGAGAGCGCAATGAGCGACAAAATTATTCAACTTACCGATGACAGCTTTGAAGCAGATGTACTTAAATCAGATAAGCCAGTATTAGTAGATTTTTGGGCCGAGTGGTGTGGTCCTTGTAAAATGATAGCTCCTATCCTAAGCGAAGTAGCTGAAGAACTAGCAGACAAAGTAACGATTGGTAAATTAAACATTGATCAAAATGCTGGTACCCCCCCTAAATTTGGTATTCGCGGTATACCGACATTGTTACTTTTTAAAGATGGTGCAGTTGCAGCAACCAAAGTTGGCGCATTGTCTAAAACTCAACTTGTTGAGTTTTTAGAAAGCAACGTTTAAGACGTTGAAAATTACATACTCGTTTATAAAAACGGGTATGTAATGTAAGAATTTCCAGTTAATTTTAGATTTTTTACATAAAATTTGTATAAAGACTGGACGCCCAGCAGCCTAGCTGCTAATTTATATCCCTACTAACCTTTAGATTTATCAAATCAACCTCTCTCGTTTATCGAGAATGACAAGTGAAATAAAGAACCCACCAATATGCATTTACGCGAACTTAAAGACAAGTCAATCAACGAACTTGTAAAACTAGCCGAGTCCATGGGACTCGAAAACGTAGCCCGTCTTAGAAAACAAGACATTATTTTTGCCATTTTAAAAGCCCACGCCAAAAGTGGTGAAAACATTTACGGCGGCGGTGTTTTAGAGATTTTACAAGATGGCTTTGGCTTTTTACGCTCTTCAGAAGCTTCTTACTTAGCAGGCCCAGATGATATTTATGTATCACCTAGCCAGATTCGACGCTTTAGCATGCGCACAGGTGATACCATCAGCGGTCTTATTCGACCACCTAAAGATGGTGAACGTTATTTTGCGCTGCTAAAAGTCAATGAGGTCAATTTCGATAAACCTGAAAACTCTCGTACTAAGATTCTGTTTGAAAACCTAACACCTATTCATGCCAATGAACGTTTTGTGATGGAACGCGGTAATGGCAGTACTGAAGATATTACTGCCCGTGTACTTGATTTAGCATCTCCTATTGGTAGAGGGCAACGTGCGCTTATCGTTGCACCGCCTAAAGCCGGTAAAACGATGTTGCTACAAAATATTGCCCAGTCAATCACTTATAACAATCCAGATGCAACACTCATGGTATTGTTAATTGACGAACGCCCTGAAGAAGTAACTGAGATGCAGCGTTTAGTGAAAGGTGAAGTTATTGCATCAACATTTGATGAGCCAGCTAATCGTCACGTACAAGTAGCTGAAATGGTAATAGAAAAAGCCAAACGCTTAGTAGAGCATAAAAAAGATGTCGTCATCTTGCTAGACTCTATTACTCGTTTAGCACGTGCTTATAACACGGTGATCCCATCGTCGGGTAAAGTACTAACAGGTGGTGTGGATGCCAATGCATTGCATAAACCTAAGCGCTTCTTCGGTGCTGCTCGTAACGTAGAAGAAGGCGGTAGCTTAACCATTATCGCCACAGCCCTTATTGATACTGGCTCTAAGATGGATGAAGTTATCTATGAAGAGTTTAAAGGTACCGGTAATATGGAACTACACCTTAATCGTAAGATTGCTGAAAAGCGTGTGTTCCCTGCTATTGACTTTAACCGCTCTGGAACGCGCCGTGAAGAGCTACTGACAAAAACGGATGAATTGCAAAAGATGTGGATCTTGCGCAAAATTGTGCATGATATGTCAGAAATCGATGCCATGGAATTTTTGATAGATAAATTATCAATGAGTAAAACTAACGATGAGTTTTTTGACTTAATGCGTCGTAAATAAGAAATGTTACTCTGATAAAAAGCCTGTTTTTACAGGCTTTTTTGTTTCACAGAATCGTTTATCCGGCGCTGAGCTCTTCTGATTCGCTGATATGATACAACTCGTCACATAAAATTAAATACAAACTCTCAGCCTGCTTGTACTGCTCACTTTTCAACAAACTCTCTAGCTGACGTGCAATATTCCCGAGTGTGACAAAGTTAAAAGTGCTGGCAGCGCCTGACAAGCGGTGACACGCTCTTTGCAAATTGTACCATTGTTGCGATTGCCAAAAGTCTATAATAGAGGTTCGTTCACTGGGTAAAGTTGCCACAAAGCTTGCAACTAAATCACTCATGTCAACTTGACTAGGCGAAGACACTGATGTGCTTGATAAATGTCGCTGCAATACCTTCAACAGCATTTTACGGTCTAAAGGTTTACCAAGATGACCTGTAAAGCCAACTTTTAAATATGACCTTATCTCATGTTCCATCACGTTAGCCGTTAATGCATATACTGGCTGATCAAAGCCTGATTGATGTAACAAATTAAGAGCTTCCACGCCATCCATTTTTGGCATTTGTATATCCATAAATACAATATCAGGATACTCTCTCAAGCACATTTCAACAGCCTCCTCACCATTTTTGGCCACCAACACCTCTAATCCAAGCTGCTCAATAACACGCTTAAACAAAGCCCTATTGTCATCATGATCCTCTGCGACTAATACGCTACCATAATCCCAGTTAGCCTCTTGTTTTTGCTCTTGGATGCTGGGCAACTCACTATGTATCGGCGAGCAAGGAATAAACACAATAAATTCACTGCCCTTATGCAATTCACTATTAACACTAATGCTGCCACCCATCATATCGGTAAGCTGTTGAGACAAGCACAACCCTAATCCTGAACCACCAAAACGACGCGTAATGCTATTATCACCTTGTTGGAAACTTTCAAACACTCGCCCTAGCTGTTCATGACTCATGCCAATACCCGTATCGAACACTTTAAAAATGAGCCCTGACGGTTGGCAGCTTACATGCACACCAATCTGGCCATGCTCAGTAAACTTCACAGCATTGCCCAACAAGTTGATTAAAATTTGCTTAACGCGCATATAATCGAGGTTTACTATTATAGAATCATCAAAGTCGCCTTTAACATTAAACTCAAGGCCCTTAACTGTACAGGCGTTGTTAAACATACCGCTGATATCATCTAGTAAACTTCGCACTGAGAATTCTGTGTATTCAAGCTCAAGTCGTTGCGCTTCAATACGACTCAAATCAAGCACATCACTCACTAAGCTTTTTAAATGCTCACCTTGGCGCTGGATAACACTTAGGGGAACTTTAAGTTCAAGGTTACTCTGGTGCTCATTGAGCATCACCTCTGCTTGACCGATGATAGAGGTTAACGGTGTTCTAATCTCATGGCTAATATTAGCTAAGAATTGATTTTTAACTTGATTTGCTTGGCGCAGTTCATCAGCAACTCTTTGCAATTCTGCAGTGCGCTCTGCAACCTTTTCACGTAATTGCACCTTGGCATTTTTTTCAGCTTGCTTAAAATAAAGGCTCACAACCGCAATAAAGAGTGATAATACAACCATAGCACTGAGCCAAATAATCTGCTCTCGCTTATCAATTTGCAACGCCTGAAAAGCCTGCTTCTGTTTTAGCTCAGTGATCTCCCGGTTCAGATCATAATCTTCAATACGATTTTGATACTCAACCATTTTTTCAAGTACATTTTTATTTAAGAACTCATATTGCTTGGTTTGATAGCGCGTAAAATTAACCCATGCAGCTTCATGCTCACCTAAACTCGCTTGGATCAAAGCCAACGTAGCTAATTCATCTTTTTCTATCGATCGCGCACCTAATTGTGTGGCTAAGCTGAGTGATTCATTAATCATTTCCCTTGCCTTCGCTAACTTTCCTTGTACAAAGAATATTTTTGCTAGCGGAAAAAGGCCTTTCATCCTGCCTGTTATGCTATTAATTTTCTCAGCATAATATAAGGCAAAATTTGCTTCCTTTTCAGCCTTATCGAATTTCCCCTGAGCAATACTTACATCTGCCAAATTCGCATATTGAATCATTAAATGGTCCATATCATTTTCAGATTCGTAATAATCAATAGCTGATTGTAAATAGTGCCTAGCTGAGTTCATTAAGCCTTTTTTAATAAATATTTCTGCCAAATAGGAATGCGCAAGAGCAATTCCATATTCATCATTTAATTCGGTAAATTGTTTTATGACTGTATCAAGCATTTCTTGTGCAATATCAAAGCGATATTGACGGATATATACCATCGATAAGTTTAAGTTAATGTCTGCTTGGTATTGTAGATCACCATGTTGCTGATAGAGCTTCTGAGCTTCACCGTAATGAGCAACTGCCAAGTCAAGCTCGTTGGTATCTACATAGACTAACCCCAAGTTATTGTGCATATTAGCCAGCTCTAAGGGATTATCACGCTCAGCGGCTATATCCAATGCTTTCGAATACAGCTCAACAGCATCAAAATAGCGACCTTGACGATAAGCACTAATCGCTAATAACTTAACAGCAAAATAGTACCCATCACTCACTATTCTTGATGCATATTCCGTTTCGATTCTCTTTAAATATACCTCTGCAGTTTTAAAATCATCACGTTTAAATGCCTCTCTGGCCAGTGACTTATGTAATTCAAAACGTAATTTCTCAGTTAAATCTGGGTGGGACAGTAACTGCTGACCTTGAATGGAAATGTCTTGCCAATTATCAATCTCTCCCAATTGGGTGATTTGTGTGGCTAACGATAACTCTTGTACAGCTTCAGCGATACCTATATGTAATATCAATAAAACATATATCATCATCCGATGAAACAACCCCTTTACCATCCTTGTGCCCACCACGTTAAACAAAAATAATGCTATGCTGAAGATACACTAACTCAAATGGTGGAACAATGCTCAACCCCCTTATCGATGCTATTTTCATGGTGGTCTCAGACCAATATGTACACAAAGTACACACCATAAGTACAACTTTAAATATCAGCAAAAATCTATCTCAATTAGACAAAGACCCTCATAAAGATTTGTTTAAAAGAAACTTTTTAATTATGAATGCGCTATATCAACTACAACAAGAATTAATTAATGAAGGGTTTTACTTAAGCGTGAGTAGTATGCATATTCAGCTCACCGAGTTGGAAAAAAATACACCACAAGCCCATGACGCATTACGATCATACTATCTAGATTGGACAAATTATGAAACAAGTGAGCAAGACGTGATCGAGTTATTGGATAGTTTTTGGCAAAAGTTCACTCGAGTAAAGCCCACAATACTTACTACCGAAGATCAAATACAATCGATTTGCCAGCAATGGCAATTAAGTTACCCTTATAAAGCGTTAGAATTGAAGAAAAGCTGGCGACAGCATGCGCTAACCCATCACCCTGATAAAACTGATGGTAATGGTGAGCGCTTCAAACAACTCAAATATGAATATGAATTACTTAAAGCGCACCTGAAAACCTTTAATTAACGCGACGTACTCTAAACTTTCTGCCTTTCAATTTACCTTCGCTGAGCTTGCGAAATGCAGGCTTTGCAGCATCACGAGCCACGGCAACATACGCAGTATTGTCCAATACATTGATTTTACCAATTTGTGCAAATGCAATGCCTTGCTCACCGGTTAAGCTTCCCACAATATCACCAGGGCGTACCTTTTGTTTTTTACCACCATCGACTTGTAAGGTGATCATGTCAGGTTTATAAGGGGGTTTATCGAGTAAATTTAATGAAGGCGCAGGAGATGGTTCAAAATCACGCTCATATACATCCCCTATCTGAGCCACTTTAAACGTTTCACTTTCTCCATAAATAGAACAAGCTAAGCCTTTCTTTCCACCACGGCCAGTTCGACCAACACGGTGAACATGGGTTTGTGCATCATGCGCTAAGTGATAGTTAATCACCATATCCATATCATCAATGTCTAGACCACGAGCTGCAACATCAGTCGCCACGAGAATAGATGCACTTTTATTGGCAAAACACACTAATGTTTGTTCTCGCTCTCGCTGCTCTAAATCTCCATGCAATGTCACAGTGTTAAAGCCTGCATCTTGTAGATCATCACACACTTTTTGTGTTTCTACTTTGGTATTACAAAACACCACACAACTTTGCGGCTTATGGTGTAAAAGCAACAAGCGTAGAGTATTAAAACGCAGCTTGTTGTTATCCAACTTGAAGAACAACTGCTTAATACTGGTATTAACTACTTGCTCTTCTACTTTAACCATTTGAGGGTCATGCATAACACGCTCAGCAATGGCTTCAATGCGCTTTTGGTAAGTTGCACTAAATAGCAACGTCTGCCTTTGTTTTGGTAAATACGAGACAATATTATCCAGCGCATCGGCAAAACCCATATCTAACATTTGATCGGCTTCATCAAGAACCAAGCTAGTTGCTTCAGTTAAATTTAGAGTGCCCTTAAATAGATGATCTTCTATGCGCCCCGGTGTACCTACAATAATGTGAGCACCATGTTCTAATGACCCTATTTGTGGTCCAATCGGCACGCCACCACATAAGGTTAAAATTTTGATATTGTGAATACCACGCGCAAGCTTACGCATTTCAGCTGCAACTTGCTCTGCCAGCTCTCGCGTTGGGCAAAGCACCAAACCTTGTATGCGAAAACGCGCTACATTTAAACGTGATAAAACACCTAAGCTAAACGCAACCGTTTTGCCTGACCCAGTTTTTGCTTGTGCTATTACATCTTTACCTGATAAAACCACTGGCAAGCTTTGTGCCTGTATAGGCGTCATGCTTTTAAACCCTAAATCAGCCAAGGTGTCTAAAAACTCAGGTACTAACGGTAGGGTATTAAATGCCGCTGTATTCATGTGTCTTTCTCAATGCATTAAATTATGCACAATTCTAGCAGAAATCTGTCTGTACGAATATCACAGCAGTTCGGTATTTAGTCCTATTTGTTTGGCTGGGCTTTGTAAAAGTGCGACAATAGCAGATTATTTCCTATACCCGCGAGCCAAAGGATCCAATGAAAAAACTGCTAACCATATTATGTGCCCTCATGCCACTTTGCGGCACAGCCCAAGTACAAGAATTTACACCTGAACAATTAAAACAAGTAAAAAATGTCAGAGAACAAGCACTAAGCAGCAACTTAAGTTGGCAACTATTAGAGTCTTTAACAACTGAGGTTGGACCCCGCTTGCCCGGCAGTGAGAATGATAAAAAAGCGGTTGAGTGGGCGCAGCAGCAATTTAAAGCGCTTGGTTTTGACAAAGTTTGGACAGAGCCTGCCACTTTTCCCCACTGGCGCAGGCATCATGAAGCGGGAAGTATTGTAACTCCAAGTAAGCAAGCATTGCGTTTAACTGCATTGGGTAATAGCGTCGGTACACCTACTCAAGGCATTACCGCTGCTGTTGTGATGTTTGACACCCTTGAAGAACTTGTCGCTGCGCCAAAAAATAGCCTTGAAGATAAAATTGCTTTTGTTAATTACCGGATGAAACGCCATATAGATGGTAATGGCTACGGTCCTGCCGTACGTGCTCGTCGTAGTGGTGCCGTGGAAGCTGCTAAAAAAGGGGCTATCGGTTACATGATGCGCTCTGTTAGTACAGGCCATCACCGTTTTGCTCATACCGGTGCAAGTGGTTATCAAGCTGGTATTAGTAAAATACCTAACACCGCAATTTCCAATCCAGATGCAGATCAATTAGAAAGGCTAATCAATGGCGGCCACGAAGTTGCGGTCAATATTAATATCCAAACTGAGGATCTTGGCGAAGGGACTAGCTACAATGTGATTGGTGAAATTACAGGGTCTCAATTTCCTGAGCAATATGTCTTGATTGGCGGTCACTTAGATTCATGGGATTTAGGCACTGGCGCTTTAGATGATGGTGCTGGCGTTGCCCTAACGATAGCTGCTGCTAAACATATTAGTGAAATCGCACAGCCAAAACGCAGTATTCGAGTGGTGTTATTCGCCGCAGAAGAGCTTGGTCTTTGGGGCGCAAAGGCTTACTTTAAACGCCATGCAGAACAATTAGATAATATCGTTGCGGCTGCCGAATCTGATTTTGGTGCTGATGTAGTCTATGCCTTTGAGTCAAATGTTGCCGCTAATGCACTGCCTGTAGTCAAAGCTATCGCTCAGCAACTTGCGCCACTAAATATTGAATACGTCAATGCTAATAACGCGCACGGCGGCCCTGATCTCATCCCACTTAACCAAGCAACCAGTGCACCTATTTTTGCATTGCATCAAAATGGCACAGATTACTTTGATTATCACCATACCGCTGATGATACTTTAGATAAGGTTGACCCTCGTAAACTCAAGCAAAATACTGCCGCTTACGCTGTCTTTGCCATAATGGCTGCAAATGCAAAAACGAAGCTCACAGGTAAAGGTAAATAAACTTAATAAACGGTCGCTTACTGGCGACCGTTTTTAAATTAACTACTCATAGCGCAGCGTTCAGCCACAAGTGAATTACATACTAACGTGACTCATTGAAACGCGCTAAATAGACCGTAAAATCTTCAGCGCTTAGTGGTCGACTGTGATAATAGCCTTGTGTAAAATCACAGTTTAATTGCTTTAGTAATCCAAGTTGCTCTACTGTTTCAACCCCTTCAGCAACAACCTTCAAGTTTAAGTTCGCTGCCATAGAAATAATCGCCTTTACCAATGCTCTGTCTTCAGCATCGCTTGGTAAGTCTTGAATAAACTCTTTATCAATTTTTAATTTTGACAGCGGAAAGCGCTTTAGATAACTCAATGATGAATAACCAGTTCCAAAGTCATCAATGGCCAGCTCCACTCCCATACCTCTTAATGAGCGCAGCTGCCTTAAGATATGATCTGAGTTATCGGCAAGTACATTCTCTGTAATTTCAAGTGTTAGACTCTTCGCTGGCAAGCCTGTATCGCGAAGCACTTGAGCCACTAACACAGCCACATCTTGGCGTTTGAACTGGGTGCTTGACACATTAACAGTCACAAAAAATGGTTTACTACTTTGTTCATACCAACTTTTCGCCTGCGCACAAGCTTGGTATAACACCCACTCACCCATCGCTAGAATAAGACCAAGCTCTTCACTGATAGGAATGAACTCCATCGGTGATACATCACCCAGTATTTCACTATGCCAGCGTAGCAATGCCTCACACCCTATTCGTTCCTCTTGCATATCTTGAATAGGCTGATAAACAACAGACAGCTCTTTGTTCGGCAGAGCTTTGTGCAACGCCCCTTCAAGTAAACTGCGTGCTTTGGCATTTTCATGCATTGCACTGGTATAAAACTGAAAGCAATTGCGACCATGCTCTTTGGCTTTATACATCGCGCTGTCCGCATTACGTAGTAACACTTTACGATCATCTCCATCGTCAGGATAAAACGTAATGCCAATACTGCCAGATACAAAAGCATCATGGCCTTCAAGTACAAACGGACTACTTAATTGATGTAAAATCTTATTGGCGATCATCTCGACATCTCGAATACTCTTAATATCCGTGAGTAATATGGCAAATTCATCACCCCCAAGGCGCGCCACCGTATCGCTACTACGCGTGCAATCTTGAATACGTTGCGCGGCTTCAATCAGTAGTAGATCGCCAATATGGTGCCCCAAAGTGTCATTGATTGCCTTAAAGCGGTCTAAGTCAATAAAACAAATGGCTAAACGCGTTTGTTGCTCTTTAGCCACCTCTAGCGCCAAATCAAACTTTTCATGGTAATGAGGGCGATTGGCTAAACCAGTCAAAGTATCAAAATTTGCCTGCTGCCACATCATTTGTTCATGATGCTTACGGGAAGTAATATCGTTAAACAAAGCAACATACATCTCAATGTCACCTTGTTGGTCAAATACCGCTGACACTTGTAACCAACTAGGAAATACATCACCGCTTTTACGACGATTCCAAATTTCCCCTTCCCAGTGCCCACGCTCATTTAATGTTTGATACAGCCGACTAAAATAAGCGTGACCATGATGCCCAGAGTTAAACATAGCAGGTGACTGCCCCATGACTTCATCACCGCTAAATCCAGTGATTTCACTAAAGGCACGATTAACCATTTGAATACGGTTGTTCTTATCTGACACCATAACCCCTTCACTGGTGGTCTCAAATACTGTTCGAGCTAAGCGCTGCTCTTTTTCTTGAGCTAAAAGCTCACTAATGTCCTGTAACACATAAATATAACCTAGTAGCTGCCTATTAATATCTAATACTGGATTTTTAGTTACACTGAAGGTGCTAATTTGATTTTGAACCTGCAACTCATATGGAATTTGATGACATGAACTTTCATTCGTACAAGGATTGTTTTTTAGCATCTTTGCGATTGATTGATTGAGCCATTGCGTTTGAGAGCCAAACCTATCCGCAACTCGCTTATTGGTAGATAAAATTGTGCCATGCTCATCTGTAAAAATTAACAAGTCATCAATACCATTAAAAATGGCTTCTAATCTTGCACCTTGTGCCTCTGAGCGCAGTTTGGCTGTACGTAAGCGTAAAAATAAAACACTCAACACCGCTATTGAGACCAACAAAATAACGATGGTCGAAGCCAATAACAGCATACGCATACTATTTATTTGCTGAATTTCTTGCGTTTGAGCCTGTACTTGCTCTTCTAAGTTATTTTGATAATACCAGAGCGAATCTTGCAACTCTCGCTGGGTGCTTATGTCATGGATCACAGATAACAACTGTGACCGCCCATTCTCATCAACAAATGGGGTTGAATATACACTGACGGTTCTTAGCGAGCCATCAGCTAATTCATGGCGAAAAATAAAATAATTGCGACCCTCAGCCAATGCTTGCGTTCGCTCTTGTGCCACTTGCTCTGCATTAAGTTGATTAATATCTTGAATACGCATGCGCGTAAGTTCATCAGGCGGATAACCATAAAACTTTGCAGCAGAATTGTTTGCCGCGATAATCTGACCCGACTGAGGGTGAATGACCATCATCACCGCACTATGTTGCACAAAAACGGGGTCATGCGAAGACAGTGCAACCACACTGCTACAATACAAAGCTAAATACAACGTGATTGTTTTTATAATTTTCAATCTAGCCACCACAAAAATTAAGGCTCGAGGCCGACTATAGAGCAAAGCATACCCTTTTAAAACATATGGCAGCTTCAAGTATTACACAACATCAAATAAAGCGCAGGTTACTGCCATTTCAAAGTCATCTTGTTATACTTATGACAAATTCAGATGTCTAGTAATCAAATGAAATATAAAGACTTGCGAGATTTTATCTCGCGCTTAGAAGCGCAAGGCGAATTAGTACGTATTTCTCAGCCTATTTCAACCAAGCTAGAAATGACCGAAATAGCCGACCGCACACTCAGAGCTGGCGGCCCGGCTCTGCTATTTGAAAACCCAGTTGGGTTTGATATTCCCGTTTTAGCCAATTTATTTGGCACGCCAAAGCGCGTCGCCATGGGGATGGGCCAAGATGATGTGAGCGCTTTACGAGAAGTTGGCAAACTACTGGCTTTTTTAAAAGAACCAGAACCCCCTAAAGGTATTCGCGAAGCCCTTGGTCAGTTACCGGCATATAAGCAAGTGCTAAATATGCCAGCCAAAGAAGTGCGCAAAGCTCCCTGTCAGCAAGTTGTACTTAGCGGTGAAGATGTCGATTTAACGAAGTTGCCCATTCAACATTGCTGGCCAGGTGATGCAGCCCCTCTGATTACTTGGGGTTTAACCGTTACCCGTGGACCTTACAAAAAACGTCAAAACTTAGGCATCTATCGCCAACAATTGTTAGGTAAAAATAAAATCATCATGCGTTGGTTATCTCACCGCGGTGGTGCGTTGGACTTTCAAGAATGGTGTAAAGAACACCCTGGTGAACCGTACCCAGTATCAGTGGCATTAGGCGCTGACCCTGCCACTATTCTCGGCGCAGTGACCCCCGTGCCTGACACCCTTAGCGAATATGCATTTGCAGGACTGTTGCGCGGTGCTAAAACTGAAGTTGTAAAGTCTCTATCCAACGATTTACAAGTACCAGCTAACGCAGAAATAGTACTTGAAGGGTATATCATGCCCGGTGAAGTAGCGCCTGAGGGACCATATGGTGACCATACTGGGTACTACAATGAAGTGGATGACTTCCCTGTTATGACAGTCACTCACCTTACCCACCGTCAAGACCCTATTTATCACAGCACCTACACAGGCCGCCCGCCTGACGAGCCTGCAATTTTAGGGGTTGCACTAAACGAAGTGTTTGTACCAATTTTACAAAAGCAGTTCCCCGAAATTGTAGATTTTTACTTACCGCCTGAAGGGTGCTCATACCGTATGGCGATAGTGACTATGAAGAAGCAATATCCAGGTCATGCAAAGCGCGTAATGATGGGTGTTTGGTCTTTCCTTAGACAATTTATGTATACCAAGTTTGTGATAGTATGTGATGATGATGTCAATGCCAGAGATTGGAATGATGTGATTTGGGCCATCACCACCAGAATGGACCCAACCCGAGACACAACGCTAATTGATAATACGCCAATAGATTATCTAGATTTCGCCTCACCCGTTTCAGGACTAGGTTCAAAAATGGGCTTAGATGCAACCAATAAATGGGCTGGAGAAACCGACCGAGAATGGGGAGAGCCCATTGTAATGGATGACACCACAAAACAACGTGTAGACGAGATTTGGGACAGCCTAGGCATTAAAGTCAAGCAATAGGATAACCTTAAAGGCTGTGATAAAGTGCCGATACTTTATACAGTGATAAAATTAACCGCCGTGCGAAAGGTAGAATATGCAATTAGTAAAAGCGCAAGTGACCGCGATTAGCCCACTTACAGAATTTGTTCACAAAGTGACACTTAAGCCTGATGAGGCTGTGACATTTGAAGCAGGCCACTATTTACAATTAGTGTTAGGTGAAAAAGATAAGCGAGCTTTTTCTATCGCCAGCAGTCCTTCTTTACACGATGAGTTAGAGTTGCACATCGGTGCCTCTGGCGCTGATTCATATGCAATGCAATCTCTTGAACATTTACGAGATGCGCATGCAAACAATACCTCAGTGACACTTGAAGTTGGTTTAGGCGTATCTCAATTACGTGTTGATAAGCAGCGCCCCATTGTATTACTTGCAGGAGGTACTGGTTTCTCTTATGTAAAATCAATGGCCGATCACCTGGCTGAAATCAATTTTGACCAACCAGTACTATTTTACTGGGGAGTGAAAGAGGCATCGGCATTGTATGCAAAGCAAGAAATGGAAGCTTGGGCTGCCAGCCGTAAAAACTTTCAGTTTATTCCTGTGATTGAAAATGCGTCAGACTCTTGGAGTGGTCATACCGGCTATGTCCATAAGGCCGTAATGAAAGACATTGTTTCACTTGAACCTTACTGTATTTATATGGCTGGTCGCTTTGACATGATTGGCATTGTACGTGACGACTTTATCAATCACGGTGCTGAGCGCGAGCACATGTATGCAGACGCGTTTGCGTTTATTAAATAAATTATCAGCTAATACTGATAGATAAATGACCGAGTAGCATGGCAAAATTTCAGTACATAGTTATTCTGCATGAGTCATTTAGCTCGCTAAAATAATCAATGCTTTAATAACATTGGTACAATCTCATCGATATAAAAAGCGCGCCAGTTGGCGCGTTTTTTATATGTTCCTAACCACTCTAATAATGTGCGATTAACGCCTGCTTGTCGCAGTCACTTAGATAAGCTATTTCTAGCGCATTACGCTGTGTCTGTTCAATATCAGCTTGGGTTAAACCCGCTTTGGGCGCTGCTACTTGATATTCATATTCTAATTCAATACCTTGTACAGCTGGGTCGTCAGTATTTATACATGCCAATATATTATGAGTTAAAAACTGCTTTAGCGGATGCGTTTCTAAGCTGCTCACCGTACTGGTTAAAATATTACTGGTTAAGCAAGATTCAATACCAATACGACTATCGCGTAAGTAATCCATAAGTTTAGGGTCTTCAATGGCTTTAACACCATGACCGATACGGGTTGCACCCAGCTCTTTGATAGCTTGCCAAATACTTTGAGCGCCACGCGCTTCACCTGCATGAATCGTTGCCCCTAAGTATGCATTGTGCACTTGTTTAAAATGCTCAATAAAAAGCTCCCCTGGATAACCTATTTCATCACCTGCAAGGTCAACAGCGACCAAATCATTCTTACATGCCAAGAGTGCATCGAGTTCATACTGACACTTTTCTACGCCATAGGTTCTGGACATTATGCCGATTAGATTTACTTTAATATGTTGGCCTTGAGTGGCTGCTTTTACGCCATCAATCACCGCTTCCGTCACGCCTTGTGGGTGTAGATTATGGCTTTGTGCCATGTAATAAGGGCTAAAACGCAGCTCGGTATAGTCAAGATTTTGAGCTTGTGCATCTGCCACATTCTCCATGGCAATACGCCGGCATGCATCATAATCACCCAGTACTTTGACACCCCAGTCTAACTTCGCCAAAAATGACATGAGATCAGGCGCATTATCTATTACTTGCACATGCTCACGCAGCCCTTCTAAATCATGTGCTGGCAGGGGTAAGTTAAATTTCTGGCCAAGCTCTAAAATTGTACTAGCACGTACATTTCCATCAAGGTGGCGGTGTAAATCAAGCAAAGGTAAGGTTTTATTGATCATAGGTCACTCGGCTGCAGATAAAATTTTTGGGATCATACGCACCCATAGATAAATATCAAGGACACATGTCCATTTTTCATACCAATCGCCTTAAAAAGGCGTCTATTTTTAGTTAAAAAAATTGCTCGATAACAAGGCAGAAATTTTGCTATTTAGTTACTCTAAATGGTAAATTTCTAACGCAGTTAGCGTGAAATTTAATTCTAAAAATTGATTAAATACTTATGTCGATTGGTATAACACTGCTTGCTATTTATGCAAGTACAAAAAAGCCAGCATTTCGCTGGCTTAAAAATAATTTACCACTGATGACGGGTCAGTTGATAGGCCCGCTTAAATTGCCCTGTTTGCTCAAAACTATGCAGTGCAGGGTCTATCCAGTAACTTTGCCAGTCTTGCTCTGGTAAACTAGCAAATATTTTTGCAGCTAATTCGAAGTCTCCTTCTGCATTCGCCATACAAGCTAAGCAAAATAACAATTCACTGTGTTCTGGCTGTTTTTTTAAACTTGTTTGAATTGCTTGCGTCAGTTTTACATCCGCTCCTTTGGCATGGGATAATACCTGAGCTAACTGCTTATATTGGCCCTTTTTAAGTAACCTGATCAGCACCTCATGCACATTGGATAACTTGCCCTGATTGACGACGCTCTGAAGATAAGCTAGCTGAGCGTGTGCTTGAACAGCTTTAGGCAATTGCGCAAAAAAACTTGTCGCTTCTTGCTTTGCTGTGTCGAAAAAGCGCTTAAAAAACCCATGCCATTGGGGCTCACTCAAATCCAGCTGCTTATGCTTACTCGATAAAGTACTCACGACTTGTGCTAACTGCTGCTCATGCAATAAACCTTCTAAGTAATTACTCACTGCCGCAGCGTTCGGCTTTTTCTGTTGCATTGGTTGAGATAGCAATGCCAAAGCTTGCTCAGATTGGTTGGCATTTAACCATAATTTAGGCACTTGTGCTTGTGCATCATCTGACATAGCTTGCAAATGTTGTAAAGCTTGCGCTTGTTCGCCAGATTGCAATGCAGCTTTAGCAAGCAACCCATGCTGGTGATCTTGCCACTGAGTCGGTGCATTCACCTTTGCAAAAGCACTTTGCACCATATGCGCATCATCATTGAGTACTCCCCAAATAGCATCAGTGAGCGCCTGCTCAGACTTAGCGTGCTTTTTATTACTAAAGTGCCCGGTCGTTGAACGATACAATCTCCAACTAAATGTTAGTACTTTAAGTATCAGCCATGAGCCAAACACGGTTATCAGCAGCATAATAACAAAGGCAACAATAGTGCCCTCTATCGTTGTATCATTAAAGGCAATGAGTACATAGCCTTTTTCATCAATCAGCAAATGCCCCGCAGCCATAGCTAAAGCAACGATGGCTATCACCATGAGTGCTTTAATCATTGTAGCCACTCCTTAACTGCCGTCGCCGATTGTAAATTAATTTGCGAACTGAACTTCAGTGGTGCTTGCTGTAGCGCTACTAAACTCGTTTGCATTGATTGCACAGCACTGTCTTGTGGATTATAAAACTGCACTAAGGTTGCTTCAGCCGATTCTAATGCGCTAAAAAAAATACTGGCTTGTTTATCCATAAGTGCGGTTTGAGCTTGTGAAAGGTGACTTCGCAGTTGCGCTCTCAACAGCTGTTGTTGCTCTGCATCTAAAAGCGGGTCTATCACAGCGACTTCTCGCGTTCTCACTTGTATGAAATCATCCACTAGAGCTTGCCAAGTTTTCTTAAAATTACTTTTAAAGTCACCCACATCGCCGGATAGCTGATTATCAATTTGCTGCTTCGGCTCTGGCAATTGCAACGTTTTCAAAGCTAAATCATCAACTTGCTGCAACATTCCATGTAGTTGCATGTAAAGCGCCTCAAAAGCAGGTTTAGGCTGCGCTTGTAAAGTGGCAATATCTGTCGCTATTGCGCTTAACAATGTTGTATTATCCGCTTCGTTTTGTACGACTTGATATAAACGTTGTAACACCGCGATGGCACCTTGGTAGTCTTGCTCTGCATTGGCTTTAAACTGCGCCATACGCTGTAAGTAGTGTACTTCGCTGTTTAATGCTGGGCTAATCTGCTGTTTTGCTTGTGATAGAGCCGCTTGCAACTGTGCATCAACCGTTTGCGTTTGTAAGGCCAGTTGTTGCTCAATATTTTTATTCACTTGCAATTGTTGTTGTTTTAAACCAATCAATTGCGCTTGAGTTTGCTTTAATTGCTCACTCAGCTGTGTATTATCAGCACGAAGCTGAGCCAATGCAGCATAAGTTTTATCGCTTATCTGTTGGCCATGAATAATCAACCCTGTTGTAGCTGCGCCGCCAACCATTGCAACCAGCAAAGCTAACACTGCTAATTTGCTGACTTTTTGTTTAAAAACTGGTTGAGTTGCTGGTGGCTCAACGTGTTGCTGTACAGGTTCAGATTGCGTGTTTTGCTCGCTCATATGGCTACCTTGCTGATGTTGGTTTGGCACTATACTGGTAAATATCGCCAGATCACCTGGCCCACTGGCAACATGAATGTGTTGCGATTCCACCCCGTAGGAGTCTTCTAAATAGCTAGCACTGCGCTGGCTTACCAAAAAGAAGAGGCGTGTTTTCAACCACATTAAATTTTCAGTATGCTGGCAATTAAATATTGCATCTATCGCTGCGTTGCTGGTTATGACTATACCGTCAATCTGTTCACTTCGCCAGTGGTCTAACCAGACATCGGAGGTGCTTTGTTGCGCAACGCGTTTGTATACAGCGCACATATTTAAAATGGCTCCACGCTGCTTCATTGTTTTGGCTAATAGTGCGCGTCCACCTTGCCCTTTTACCAACACGACTTGCTTTGTCTCTAGCTGTTGTAATTGAGCTAGCGCTAATAGCCCTTCTGAATCTTGTTGTTTTGGCGTGATAGCATGGCGAGAAAAATGTGCGTGAATAGCCAGTGCTGTTTGCTCGCCCACAGCAAATAATTGCGCATTTTGTGGTAAAGTATTTACTCGTGATGCCAACTGCCTAACCGCATCTTGTGAAATAAACACAATGATGTCAGCCTCTTGCAATGGTGCTAACTCATTGGGGCTGAGCTCACAAGGTACAATACGCAACACCGGAGTGTGTACATTGTAAATATCTTGCTGATTCAGCAACTGTGAAAGTTGCAGTCCTTTACCCTCAGGGCGAGTAATAGCAATTCGCATCATTAGGCGTTTTTATAAACTTCGGCAAGAATTTTATCTGCCCCTTGCTTGAGCAGCTCTTCAGCAAGTTCAACACCCAATTGCTCTGCCTGTTCACTTGAACCTGTCACTTGCGCTCGTAATATTTCACTACCATCTAACGCCCCAACCAAACCGCGTAAAAAGACTTGCTCACCATTCACCTGCGCAAAAGCACCAATTGGCACCTGACAACCACCTTCTAAACGGCGATTCATCGCACGCTCTGCAAGCACGCGTATACGTGTTTCGGTATGCTCAAGCGGTGAAAGTAAGCGTTTAGTTAATGCATCATCACTACGACATTCAATACCCACAGCTCCTTGTCCATTGGCGGGTAATGATTGCTCTGGCTCAATGAAACTGGCAATACGCTCTGGCATTTCTAATCTTATCAAGCCTGCGGCGGCTAGAATAATGGCATCATAGTCACCATTATCGAGCTTTGCCAAGCGTGTATTAACATTGCCGCGTAGGTCGCGAATATCTAAATCTGGGCGTAGCGCTTTAATTTGGCATTGGCGACGTAAGCTAGATGTACCCACCACAGCCCCCTGTGGCAGCGATTCAATATCTTTATAAGTATTAGACACAAATGCATCTCGTGGGTCTTCTCGTTCACAGATGGTATATAGCTCAAGCCCTTGTGGAAACTCAACCGGTACGTCTTTCATAGAGTGCACAGCAATATCCGCACGACCATCCAACATGGCTTGCTCAAGCTCTTTAACAAATAGTCCTTTACCGCCAATTTTTGCCAGCGGCGTGTCTAAAATAATATCGCCTTGTGTAGACATGGGAGCCAACTCTACATTCAGTTCTGGATGAAAATGCATCAACTGCGCTTTTACAAATTCAGCTTGCCATAATGCCAGTGCACTTTTTCTGGTTGCGATACGCAAAGTATGTTGTTGTGTCATGATTAACCTTTGTTAGCCAATTAGTCGGCCGATGAAATAATTCGAAAAGATTTTTGTGCCAGAAGCTGCCCTTGCTCAGTCACTACTTCCACTCGCCATGGCCCTGTTTGGCTTGGCATAATATTTTTACTCGAGAATGTACGAAAGCGAACTGCACTAATAGACAGTGGAATTTCAGCCATAAGCTGGTCTTGATGAAACCACAAGTGCTGTACGGTTTGGTCCTGCATATTATTAATTTCCGTAAAGAAAAATAATTTTTCTGCAAACTTTGTGCGCTCTAAATTATCGTTAAGTACATCAATGGGCTCCCTGTTGACCACACCTGTTGTCAATACTGCGCGTGATACTAAATTACTATCAATCTGTGCGCCTAAGGCCACATTAGTGATAGTTGCATGCTCGGCAAAGACATTCTCTGTTTCTTGCGCATCAAACACGTCTTGGTCAGCGTCAGTAGAAGCATCAATAGCCCTCTCTGACCCATCACTTGACTCCAAATATGGCCGGTCTACCCCATCAAAGTTAGTCGACGTTAATGGCTGAGCTGTTTTCGCAACAAGTTGTTGTTCTAATTGCTGTGACACCTCAGTCTGTTGCTCAGACTCAAGCGGTACAATTATGTCACTTATTGCAGTAGAGTTGACGTGCACTGGAACTTGAGAAAGCAGCTTAGCCTTAACGCTAGTCTGTTCAGGTTGTATTTCATCAGCATTAACCGAATTCATCAGCCCGTACATTACAGCAACTGCAAACAATAACACCACACTAGAAGCCATAAATATTCGCCGCCAATGCCATTGATAACTTACTTTAGCGTTTGTCTGTGGGACTCTATTTACCGCCGTTTTAATAACGATCCTTTGTGTCATTGTTGCAGCTCCTAATTAAGACAGTGTCGCCATTAGCCATTCACGTATTGCGACGAGTTCTTCATAACATACTTGATGTTCCATCGGGTAATCTTGCCAGCTTACCTGATAACCTTGATGCTGCAAGGTATCTCGAGCCAGCAGCCCAGCAGACATGCTCACCACCGGATCGTGACTACCATGTGCCATAAAAATATTTAAATCGGGTTGCACTGCTTCATCAACCAGTTTTTGTGGTGCACACATATAGGTTGATAATGCCATAACACCACCCACTTTAAATGCTAAGCGCGGCGCTAGATGCAGAGCAATAACCCCCCCTTGTGAAAAACCAGCCAAAATAATTCTTTCGGCGGCAATCCCCTTATCCAACTCAGCTTGAATTAGCGCTTCAACCGCTTTAGCTGATGCTTTTACACCACTTTCATCTGCACGATTATTTAAATCTAATGATTTTATGTCATACCACGCACGCATAATCATACCGCCATTAATCGTCACAGCTTGCTCTGGTGCATGAGGAAAAATAAACCGTACACCCAAATCATCAGGCAATTTTAGCTCTGGGGCAATTGGTAAAAAACCTTCACCTGAATCGCCAAGGCCATGTAGCCAAATAATGCTGGCTGTGTGCTCGCCTTTTGCAGCGTACTCTACAAATGGCAACATTAGCTATGCTGCCATACAATAGTTGAGCCTGCTTGGCGGGTCGCCGCATCACACATAAACTGCCAAAACTCTGCGCCTGAGCGATTATCAATCCATTTGTCGCCATGAAGTTCAAAATGATGACCATTAAACTTAGTTGCCACCCATACCTGTTGCAAAGGCGCTTGCTTATTGATCACTATTTTACTTTTATCAGCAAAAATTATTTCTAAAATACCTGCTGCAGACTCATAATCTAAGTCAGCATCACAATCGTCAATTTGCTCTTCTATGGTGAACATCAAGGCTTCAGCCAGTTCATGGTACTCGGAATCAGTCATTCGGTATCCCTCATTTGTACAAAGTTTTAGCTATAGAAGGAAGAAAATACTTGCCCACAATAGCTGCTTTTTTTGCGAATTCTGTTACTCTGCGATTATAAAGGCACAGACACCATTAATCTAATGAAAGCGACACTCTCTCAATCTAGCTTATTCTTTTTCGTAATTTTCACTACGCTTATGTTAGTTGGCTGCGGGCAAAGCGGACCTCTTTATTTGCCCGACAAACAAAGTACAAAGCAAACCAACAAAGTTCAACCCAAGCCAAACGCTGAGCCAACACAAGATACCCAGACCCAAATCAAGCAGCAGGAAGGTTAGATGGATTTTTTTCAATACCAAGATAAACAACTATTTGCAGAGCAAATGCGTGTCGCCGATATTGCAAAGCAACATGGCACACCTTGTTATATCTACTCACGAAAAACCTTAGAACGACACTATCATGCATTTACCGATGCAGCAAAAGGCCACCCCCACCTTGTTTGTTATGCTGTAAAAGCTAACTCAAACATTGCCGTACTTAACGTGTTGGCTCGCTTAGGTGCTGGTTTTGATATTGTCTCTAAAGGTGAACTGGCAAGAGTAATAGAGGCCGGTGGAGATACCGATAAAGTGGTATTTTCAGGCGTTGCAAAAACAGCGGATGAAATTGCGTTTGCGCTTAAGCACAACATTAAATGCTTTAACGTTGAGTCAACCCCTGAACTAAAGCGCATTAGTGAAGTGGCAACTGATATGGGAGTGCCTGCCCGCGTTTCTATTCGTGTAAACCCTGACATTGATGCCAAAACCCACCCCTATATTTCCACCGGATTAAAAGAAAATAAATTTGGTATTGATATAAAACAAGCATTTGAGGTTTACCAACTTGCTTATGCGCTGCCAAGTATTGATGTGGTTGGTGTTGATTTTCATATTGGCTCGCAGTTAACTGAGGTAGACCCATTTTTAGCGGCATTAGACAAAGTAATCGCACTGATTGAACAGCTCAAAAGTGCTGGAATTGAATTACAACACTTAGACATTGGCGGTGGCTTAGGCGTACCCTATGATAGCGAAAAGCCGCCACATCCAAGCGCTTATGCCGCGCAAGTAAAAGCACGCCTCACGCAATACCCGCACTTAGAGCTGGTATTTGAGCCGGGTCGTGCAATTGCGGCTAATGCAGGCATTTTGGTCACCAAGGTCGAATACTTAAAACGCTCTCAAGATAAACACTTTGCCATTGTTGATGCGGGCATGAACGATATGCTCAGACCTTCATTATATCAAGCATGGCAAAGTATTATCGCTGTTAACCCGCGAGATGACGATACCCCAATACATGCTTATGATGTCGTAGGGCCAGTATGTGAAACAGGTGATTTTCTTGGTAAAAATCGCCTATTAGCCATCCAAGAAGGTGATTTACTCGCGCAGCGCAGCGCTGGGGCTTATGGCTTTACGATGAGTTCAAATTATAATTCTCGCCCACGTGTTGCTGAACTGATGGTAGATGGTGACACTTGCTATGTAATAAGACAAAGAGAATCACTGTCGTCATTATGGCAAGGTGAACACCTGCTACCTTAATTTATTAATGACGCGGCGCCCTTAGCATGGCAAAGTAAACGCATTAGGAGTTGTATTAGAACATTATGTTTGTAAATTTTTCTAAAATGCATGGCTTGGGCAATGACTTTATGGTGGTTGACAACATCACCCAAAATGTATTTTTGTCTCGAGATCAAATCAAAAAGCTCGCTGATAGAAACTTTGGTGTGGGTTTTGATCAACTACTGATGGTTGAAGCACCTTATTCACCTGAGCTCGACTTTCATTACCGTATTTTTAATGCCGATGGCACCGAAGTTGAGCAGTGCGGTAACGGCGCACGCTGTTTTGCCAGATTCGTTCGCATGAAAGGCCTAACCAATCGCCATAAGGTTTGTGTTTCCACCAAATCTGGCAATATTACGCTATATTCAGAAAAAGACGGCCAAGTGACGGTCAATATGGGTGGCCCACATTTTGCACCCAGTAGTATTCCATTTAAAGCTAGTAAACCTGAACTCACCTACATTATGCGGGCTGATGAACACACCGTTTTTTGTGGTGTAGTCTCAATGGGCAATCCACATTGCGTAATTGAAGTAGATGATATTGCTGATGCCGAAGTTGAAACATTAGGGCCTTTGCTTGAAAACCACGAACGCTTTCCTGAACGTGCCAATGTTGGTTTTATGCAAGTCATTAATGAAGGGCATATAAAGTTAAGAGTTTGGGAGCGTGGTGCGCAAGAAACGCTTGCTTGCGGCAGTGGCGCGTGTGCAGCTGTAGCCATTGGTATTGCTCAAAAAAAATTAGCCAATACCGTTCGTGTCGATTTACCGGGCGGCACCTTACAAGTACGCTGGCAAGGTGAAGGGCACAGTGTAAAAATGACAGGCCCTGCTGAGCATGTGTTCGATGGACAAATCTCTTTGTAACAACACAAAAGGTGTCTCATGAGTAAAATAAATGACCTAAATGAACAATTAGTGTGTGATTATTTAAGCCATTACCCCGACTTTTTACTCAAACACCCTTATGTTTTACTCCAGATGAACTTACATGACAAAAGCCAAGGTTTACCCAACTTAGCATTACAACAACAGCGCTTGCTTAGAAAACAAAATAACGAATTAAAAAAGCAGCTCAATGAGATTGCACAAAGCGCACTCGAAAACGAGCAAATATTTAAGCTATTGAGTGAATGTCAACGTCAACTTTGGCACTGTACAAGCTTTGATGAACTTGCAAAGCAACTCACAGATACACTGTGTCGGCCTGCAAATATTATGAGCTGCCAATTACTCCCATATCATGAACAGTTCAGTGAACTGGTTAGTGCTCGCCTTAAAAAAAATGCCAGTTATTTGGGTCGTTTATCAAAAAATGAGCTGCGTACACTTTGGCCAAATGACAACGATGTTCAATCCGTGGCGCTCTATCTCATTGGCGATATAAATAAACCAAGCGCGTTACTTGCCTTTGCCAGTGATAACCCCGAACACTTTTCGCCAAACAACGATAATTTGTTCATGAAAGAGTTTGTTACGACTTTGCATGTCCGCCTAAGTGCATTAGCTTGAGGCAGAGCATGCCAAAAACAGCTGAACTCGATAATCTATGGCTACAACCTATCGATAGCTTTATGGATCACCTGCGCTACGAAAAGCAATATTCTGCGCATACCCTCAGCCAATACCGCCTGCAATTACGACAAGCAGCAGATTATTTTTCTATGCAAACAACAAGCTGGTTAACGGTCAGTAGCGACATGATCCGCCGTTTTAGTATGAAACTACGTGCTCAACAATATAATCCACGCAGTATAAACCTTAAACTCAGTTGTATTCGCAGTTTATATAAATTTTTAAAAGCCAAGCACGAACAAGCAACGCCAATCACCAACCCTGGCGAAGGCATAAAAGGCCCAAAATTTGATAAGCCCTTACCGAAAAACCTCGATGTAGATCAGATGGCACAATTGCTATCAATTAATGCTGATGATGCGCTTGCAATAAGAGATAAAGCCATGATGGAGTTGATGTATTCAAGTGGACTTCGGGTGAGTGAACTGGTTAATGTCAATATCGGCGATGTGCGTGAAGGTGAAGTGCGCGTACTGGGCAAAGGCAACAAAGAACGGGTTATTCCTGTTGGCTCAAAAGCACTGAGCGCACTTGAAGCTTGGTTACAAGTAAGACCACAATTTGCTAGTGAAGGTGAAGTGGCGGTATTTTTAAGTCGGCGAAAGCAACGTATCTCTATTCGCCATGTGCGCGAAAGAATGAAAGAATGGGGACTTAAACAAGGCATTAGTACGCCTATTCACCCACATAAATTACGACACTCTTTTGCCAGTCACATGCTTGAATCAAGCGCAGACTTACGTGCTATTCAAGAAATGCTCGGCCATACCAGCCTATCTGCAACACAAGTATATACCCACGTTGACTTTCAACACCTTGCAAAAGTATATGATAAAGCACACCCTAGGGCGAAAAAGCGCCAAAGCAAAGATTAAACAGCAACATAAAAAATGGGCCAATAACCATGCGATTTAACCGTGCTATTAGCAAAATTAAAGTACTCAGCTTTGATTTAGACGATACCTTATATAACAACCATCCTATTATTCGCGCTGCACTGCAAGCACAGGCCAATTATCTATTACAAATCCCAAAATGGCCTCATCAAGATGCTGCTTTTTGGTCTCGCTGTCGTAACCAAGCAGTACAACAAACACCTGAACTTGCCCATGATGTCACGGCATGGCGGCAACAGGCACTTTATATTGGTTTATTGGCATGTGGTTTTAATCACGCTCAAGCCACAATGCATACAAAGCAAGCCTATGCAGCCTTTGCTCAAGCTCGAAGCCAAATCGTAGTTTGCCCAAGTGTTTTAACGCTGCTCGCTGATTTAAAACAGCGCTATACCTTAATAGCGATAACCAACGGTAATGTAGAAGTCGATAAGTTTAACCTCGCAGGGGTATTTTCACTGGTGCTACAGGCAGGAAAAGATGGCCGTGCTAAACCTTACCCCGACCTGTTCGATAACGCCGCAAGGCAATTAAACGTCAAGCACTCAAACATGCTTCATATTGGCGATAATCTGGATACCGATGTTCAAGGCGCGAATAATGCAAAATGCCATAGCGTTTGGCTAAATAACCAAGACTGCCAATATCAGTACCAAGGTCTCGCTGATATAGAAATAAGCAATATCAAACAGTTAAATATCCTATAACGCATAATATGGCGGTTTAATACCGCCGCGTAACGGCGGTATTCATTGTGGCTTTAACGTACAAAGTTTGGCTGGCATAAAAAATAATAATAATGGCCGCCCCCTCACAACCAGCCAACACATAATTATGTTTTTTCAATAGCTTAATGTTGTTAAGCTAACGGCTGTTCTTTACCCATTTTGCAGCTATTATGGAGCAGCCGCTATGCAAAAGATTATGATCACAGGTGCTACTGGATTATTAGGTCGTACGCTTTTCAACACACTCATCAATGATTTTGAAGTGATTGGCACCGGCTTTAGTCGAGCCAAAGCGCCACTGCACTCACTCGATTTAGGCAATCAACACGCTGTTATCGATTTTTTAGAGCATCATAAACCAGACGCTCTCGTTCATGCCGCGGCTGAACGCAAACCAGATGTGTGCGAAGCGGCTCCCGAGCAAACCATTGCGCTTAATGTTGCCGCAAGCGAGTTTCTTGCTAAACAATGCGCGCAGCGAGGTATTCATTTTATATTTATCAGCACCGACTATGTATTTGATGGTAAAGCACCGCCGTATCTTGAATCTGCTCAAACAGCGCCTTTAAACTTATATGGGCGCACTAAACAGCAAGCCGAGCAGGCGGTAATAGCACAATCAAAGCAACATAGTATTATTCGCGTCCCTGTGCTGTATGGTGACGTGGCAGAACTCGCAGAGTCAGCTGTGTCGGTAATAGCCACCCAAATCAGTGCCACAGAAAAAACCCAACACGATAATTGGGCGGTGCGTTACCCAACGCATGTAGAAGATATAGCCCTCACGCTAAGGGACTTACTGAAACACCCAGCAAACTTGGGGGGGATATTCCATATTTCTGATACCCAAGCCATGAGTAAATATCAGATCGCGTGTATTATGGCGGATGTTTTAGGTTACTCAAGCACACTGCTAGAGGCGATTGATCAGCCAAGCCAAAGCGCCGCTCGACCTCATAACTGTGCTTTGGCCGACTCACGATTGAATAAATTAGGCATAACACATCAGCGTGATTTTAAAGTTGCGATAGGGAAAGTTTTACGTAATGTAGCAACGTAATCTGATGTGCTTGCTTAGCAACTTAGTAAGCAGGCACACTTATTTACGCTAGCGCGGTACAAAACGCTCACTGCACAGCTTAATAAGCCAATTTGGAAATGGATATTTTTTATAGATAGTATCTAAAAAGCGTTCCCACGCATTTGTCTGTAATTGTGCAATCTCTTTGTTGGGCACAATACCGCTGTATAATTTAGCAAAGTCTCTGAGGAACTGTACATCACGGCGGCGGTTATTTTTAGCATACCCTTTGCCTGCATAATGAATAAAGTCTGCTTCTAAGTAGTCTTCTTGACCAAACATATCCATACGATTAAAATTGCTTGTCAATTCTTTATGCTGCAAATTGTTTTTAAAAATATGATAATTAAAGAGTGTTTGCTCATAAAAACGAATGTGATTACATACCGATTGCAACCCGTCGAGATCAGCATAATCAAACAACTGACATGGCTTAGAGGCTAAAATTACGCCCACGTTATAATAAGTTAAGCAGCCATTGCTTGCAGGCCAGCTGATGCGACCTAGCTTCTCTTCAATTAGTTGACGTTCTAGCTGACGATCGCACACCGCACCTTCATTAAGCATATATATGGTTTCAGGATCAGGGTATTGCTCAAAAATATTTTGAGCATTAGGTGCAACCAGAATATCAGCGTCTAAGTACAGTACTCTGTCGTACTCTTTGAGTAATTCACCAATTCTGAGTTTTTCAGCCCAAGCGGGGTTTGCATCATATTTAGCGTCACAAATATTGATTGGGAAATGTAACCGCTCTGAAACGACCAAATCCGCCCCCACTTTTTCGGCGTAATACTTAAAGCTCAAAATTGCAGCTTGATACATTGGATTATCGCCAATGGCGAGCGTAAATATGGCTTTTTTCATTGCAAACGAACGTCCTAGTTCCTAATTTTGAATCATTATCTTAACGCATAATTATGAAGGTGTATTGATTGTTGATCACTACAATAAACTTTGCATGTATTATGCTACTTAACATTACGTTAGATAAAGCATTTATTACATGACCCAACCTACCCGCCTTGCCAAATACCTTGGCCATGCTGGCATTTGTTCTCGCCGCCAAGCATCACGACTCATTGACTCTGGCGATGTAACGGTCAATGGTCGCCCCGCCAATCACATTGATCATGTGAACGAGCAAGATTGCATTATGGTCATGGGAAAGCCCGTTCTAGGAACAGCCAAAAAAGTGCTGTATGCCTATCACAAACCGGTTGGAGTAGACTGCAAGCTCAATCCAGATGACCCAACCAGCCTTATTCACCATTTGCCAACAGGCACCCGAACTTACCCTATTGGCCGCTTAGATAAAGACTCAAGAGGTTTGTTATTACTTACTAATGATGGTGAGCTATGCCAGCGTCTTATTCACCCAGATCATCACATAGAAAAAGAATACTGGGTAACAGTTGATGGCTCCTTAGATGACAAGTTTTGCCAAAAAATGGCCTCAGGTATTGTTGTTGATGGGCAACTCACTTTACCTTGTAAAGTGAGCCTACTCAGTGACACGCAATTTAAGATTGTGCTTAAACAAGGGCTAAACCGACAAATTCGTAAAATGGCAAAATACTGTGGCTACCGCGTAATTGACTTACATCGCGTGCGTATTGCTAATTTTAACCTGCCAAACACTTTGTTAGAAAACCACTATCACCTCATTACCCCCGCTGCTTTGCAATTAGATTAAAAAACACCCTTGACAGTTTTGATTACAGGTGTAATCTAGATATAAAGATTACATTTGTAGGCAATAAACATGATTGAACTTTCTAAAGCTGAATTTGCAGTAATGGAAGCGCTTTGGCAAGGCCATCCAGCCAAAGCCAGTGACATAATAGAACGCTTAAGTGACGATACCCAATGGCATGAAAAAACCATTAAAACGTTGGTAAGTCGGTTAGTTAAAAAACAAGCTGTGAGTTTTGAAAAACAAGGGCGAGAATATATTTATACCCCCACCATTGGCCGTGAGGCATACACACTAAAGCAAAGCGTCAGTTTTTTAGAACGCTTTTTTAGAGGTCGAATTGCGCCGCTGGTCAGTGGCTTTGCTAAAACAGAGCAACTCTCTCAGCAAGATATTGATGAGTTAAAACAGATCATAGAGCAGTGGGAACAAAAACAAGGAAAGTAATATGCTATACCCCTATACTGAGTGGCTGCTGAGCTTCAATACACAAATTGTTATCAGCGCAATCATGGTCACCTTAATGCTATTACAAAAATATGCAACGACTTGGCTAAGCGCTCGGCTAGTTTACGCATTATGGTGGATGGTGCCACTAAGTATCATCGCACTGTGCTTACCGAATGAATTAAAACCAATCACCAGTCAGGCCATCAGTTATTTTAAAGTAACGCCACAAACCAGTCAGGTTTCTGGGTTTTGGCAGCTAAATGCAACCTTGTTGTATTTAATAGTAACTATCTCACTACTGATGTTTGTGTTTTGGCAGCATTACAAGTTTGTCAAAACACTCAACCTAGAGCCTACTGGTGATCTGAATTATAAGTCGCCTATCTTTGTGAGCGCTAAGTTGAGCACGCCGATGGTAGTGGGCTTGTGGCAGCCTTGTATCGTTTTACCAAAAGACTACCAAAAGCAATTTGCGCCAGACACGCTCAAACTGTTGCTTGAACACGAACACACGCATATCCAGCGCTACGATAATTTAGCGAATATGGCCTTACTGCTACTTTGTATTAGTTGCTGGTTTAATCCGCTGCTATGGCTTGGCTACCAAAGCTTTCGCCGTACACAAGAGCTGGCATGTGATGAAACTGTATTACAACAAAAAACAACACATCAACAACTTATGTATGCAAAAGCGCTCGTACATTGCGCAAAAAACAATCGCAATAGCGCCTTAGCATACTCGTTCTATGGAGATAAGAGTACGATGAAACAAAGACTGACACACTTACAAAACTTAAAAAATACATCACTGGGCGCTAAATGCTTAGTTATTGCTTTAGCTTGCTGTTCACTAAGCGCGATGGCACTATCAAAACCCAATGAAATTCAAGCGAACAAACAGGTTAATGAACCCCATCCCATTATGCGTATTGAGCCGCTTTATCCAATTGAAGCTGCCAATGCGGGCATATCAGGGTATGTCACATTACAATTTACCATTGATGAGCGTGGCCATACCAACAACATTGAAGTAATCGATGCTCAGCCAAACGCGGTATTTGAGAAAAGTGCCATCAACGCATTAAGACAGTGGCAGTATAGTGGCGCCACTCATACCAGCGAACGCCATATAGTCCAGCTAGATTATGCATTAAGCCCACAATCGAAAGCTGACAAGAAAAAAGTAAAGCATGAGCGGATCAGTGTCTCACATTAAAAAACCTAAGCCAGCGCTGCATGCTGGCTTATTCTTTTTACAAGCTCACCACTATCATCGCAATGGCACAGCCTGTGCCCACCGCCCAAACGAGTGAACGCAATACATGTAAGTTTAAATAGTAGAATAAACAATAGAGTATGCGCGCAACAATATGTGTTATCGCCAAATACTGTACAGTTGCACCTATTGTATTGGTGCCTAATACCACGGCCACAGCAACCGCAAAAACCGCTAATGATTCAAAACAGTTTTGGTGTGCTGCCAGCGCTCTTGCACCAAAGCCTGTTAACTGTGTTTGCTGCGCTCTAGGGTGTTGATTGTCGTAGCCACCGAGTTTATTCATGGCGACAGCCAATGGGGCTTTTGCAAGGTAGGGAAGAATAACCGCGATTAACGCACAGATTAGAATAGTCGTCATGCCAAGTCCTTGAGTGATTAGTTTTTCAATGTTCACTCTATCATGCCACAAATAAAAAAGCCGCCCCAAATTCTCAGGCGGCTAAGTCGTGTAGCATCCAACAAAATAATACGATCAATTCAGTACAAATACACTGCGACAGATTGTCGCAGTGTATAAGCTCACACTCAATGAATGAGTAAAATGCAATAGCAGCAAATACCAGACGTTGTTACACTCAAAGAAAATAATTTGGATAGACAATGGCTTGGATTGCTTTTACTATTTTAGCAGCATTTTCTCAAGCGTGGCGCAATGCGCTGCAAAGCCAATTGAGTCAAACCGTGAGTATCGCGGGAGTCACACTAGCTCGATTTTTACTGGCTGTGCCTTTGGCTTTGATGTATTTACTGTGTCTATATCAGTTTCAAAACGCGCCCCTTCTCACCTTTAGTAACTCACTTATTGGCTACATCGCAAGCGCCAGTGTTATGCAAATTATTGCTACCGGACTCATGGTACTGTTGTTTAAACAAAATAATTACGCGGTTGGTGCGGGTTTAGCAAAAAGCGAAGCGCTGATGGCAGCAATATTAGGCATGCTGCTGTTTGGCTCAACGCTGTCTTTGATTGGCTGGCTGGGTGTTGCCATTGGCGCCATCGCAGTATTGTTACTCAGTGGTTTTAGTTTAAAGCAAATACAAGCTAAAACAGTTTTGCTGGGTCTGGCTTGTGGCAGTGCATTTGCCCTTACCTCACTTTCAGTCAGAGAAGCCAGTTTAGTAACAGAGTTACCATTTTTACACAGTGCAGCATGGGTGCTACTGCTTGTTCTGTGTACCCAAACTATCATTTTAAGCCTGTATATTACCCTTAAAGAGGCCCACACTTGGCAAGCTCTACGGCAAAAGCGCAATCTCACATGTGCCACTAGCTTAACAAGCTTTATAGGGTCTGTGGGTTGGTTTAGCGCCATGAGCTTACAACATGTCGCCTATGTTAAAACGCTGGGTCAAATAGAAGTGTTCTTTACCATGCTCATTGCTATTTTTTGGTTAAAACAACCTGTAAAAGCGAGCGACAATTTGGGTTTAACCCTAATCGGTATTGCCGCTGCTTTAGTGATGCTTAGTTAACTTTTTTCTTTAGTGTCACTTGATATAAGTCTGTTCGTCGGTCTTTGAGGTTGCGCACTGTGCCTTCACTATGCAGTAACTTCAATTTATCAAGGTCTAGATCACTAAATAACAGCATTTCGGTATTGGGTGTTGCTTCATTAAGTGCTGCATCATGTGGAAACGCAAAGTCTGATGGCGTAAGTACTGCTGACTGCGCATATTGCACATCTAATGAATCAACTTGAGGTAAGTTACCCACGCTGCCTGCAATAACTACATAACACTCATTTTCAACCGCTCTGGCCTGAGCACAATGACGTACTCGTAAATAGCTATTTTTAGTGTCCGTCCAAAATGGCACAAATAAAATATCTAAACCGCGCTGGGCCATAATTCGACTCAACTCTGGAAACTCCACGTCATAACATATTTGAATGCCTACTCGCCCCGCATCGGTTTCAAACACGCCAATTTCATCGCCACCTTCGATTACCCAATCATAGGCTTCATGCGGTGTGATATGAATTTTACGCTGTTCATCAACCTTTCCGCTTCGATGACATAAGTAACTGACATTATAAATTTTTTCATCTTCCATCAACGGCATCGACCCCGTTATAATGTTCGCATTATACTCAATCGCCATGGTCGACATAGCTTCTCTAAATTGGTCAGTATAATCAGCTAGAAAGCGGATTGCTTCGGTTTGATTTCGATGCTCTTGCAGGCCCATCAGCGGCGCATTAAAAAACTCTGGAAAGATAATAAAATCGCTTTGATACTCAGAAACTGTATCAACAAAATACTCTACTTGGCGCATAAGTTCTTCAACTGAGGAGACTTCACGCATTTGCCACTGCACAGCACCAACTCGCACAATGGTTTTTTTAGTGTCAATAACAGTATCTGTTGGCTGGAACAAAATATTATTCCACTCAAGCAGCGTAGCGTACCCCTCTGAATTTTCATCCTCTGGTAAATACTGCTTTAATAGTCGCTTTACTTGAAAGTCATTCGCCAACTGAAAGCTTAAAATAGGGTCATAAATCTCTTTGTGATCAACCTTGTCAATATATTCCATGGGGGTCATTTCATCACAATGATTGGTATAGCGAGGAATACGTCCACCCGCTAAAATAGCGCGCAGATTATACTGTCGGCATAGCTCTTTTCGAGCATCATATAAGCGCCGGCCCAAACGCATGCCCCGATGGCTTTTTGCAATCACCACATCTAACCCATACAACGCATCGCCATTACCGTCACTAAACACTCGGTTGTGTGCATCCACAATTTCATCGTAGGTATGTGGATTAGAAAAACGCTGATAATCTACTTGTACACTCAACGCTAAACCAACTAAACGGCCTTCGTCTAAAATACCTATTTGACCTTCTGGGAATTGGTCTATCAACCTAAATATTGTATGGGTTGGCCATGCGCCACCTAAATCAGGGTATGCCTCATCCATTAAGGTTTTAATTTGTGGATAATCTGCTTTGTTGATATTACATAGCGTAATACGCGCTTTTTCTATCGACATACTCCCTCCTAGTTTAGTTTATTTCTTCAATGCCTCATCAGCATAAGCATAGGCCTTTGAAATGATTACACTATCACTCGCTTTATACGAGTACCAGTTTTATCAATATCTTGTATTAAAAAGTCATCAACAAACATAATATTAATACTGACTTAAAATAAAAAGTAATAGAACCATCTATACTTATATTTTGCACCAAATGATAAAGCTGGCAGCCAACTATTAACGTAAGGAGCCGTATTTGGATCACCCACATAAACAGCCCAATGAAGTAGAGCAATTAAAAAACCAATTACTTAAACAGGTTGCGTGGTACTGCATGGGATTACATGCATGTTTAATTATTACCTTTTTATATGTCGGTGTAGAGCTACTGGCTATTGTTAACATAATGAGTGTTGCCACTTGGTGGTTCGGTATTAAACTGTTGGAGCGAGCACAGCAGTCGCTGGCTTTGCGCATTTTTAGCTTAGAAGTCACCATTCACTCTATTTTAGTCTGTGCAATTATAGGTATAGACTATGGGTTTCAGTTTTATTTGTGGGCTGCTTCATGCTTACTGCTGCTGGATACGCAACTAAAATTAAAGCAAGCAGTATTATGGTGCACAATGATAATCATCATGTTTGCTTGCACTTATTTAGTCTTTGAACAACCTACCCAGCACATTAATTATGATCAGTTTGCACCCTATTTGCATTTTCTCAATGTGGTTATTTGCGGTATTCCAATGATATATACCATTGGCTTGATCAGAGAAATTACCATTGGCCAGCAAGATGAATTAGAAATGCTAGCCGCCCATGATTCCTTAACTCACCTGTTCAACCGGCGTTACGCGCATAATTTAATTCAACAAGCCTATAGAAGTTGCATGAACAACCAACAACCTATTTGTGTGGTAATGGCAGATATTGACCATTTTAAGCGTGTGAATGATCAATATGGTCATGAACAAGGTGACGAAATCATTGAACGTGTAGCACAATGCTTAACTCAGCACTTAAACAACGCCGATATTGCAGTACGCTGGGGCGGCGAAGAGTTTTTACTCGTTTTACCTGATTATTCAATGCTAAAGGCCCAAAAACACTTAGAAATTATTCGTCAAGCCATTGAAGCAATGACATTTACGAGTGGATCACTGCAAATCACCATGAGCTTTGGTGTCGCACAATGGCAAGCACAATTTGACTTTGAGACTGTGTTAAAGCAAGCCGATATTGCATTATATAAAAGCAAGCATAAGGGCCGAAATACCATCACATCAGCCCCTAAATCTCATTAAATGCTGCTATTTTTTTGCTGTGATAACCAGTTTATGTATTGTTGTCATGGGCAATAGAGGCGTTGCCTCCCCTTGTGTATAGGCTTTAAAACCCGCTCGATAAAACGAAGATAGAGGGTGCCCACTTTGTCCACCAGCGATGGTCATAATTGCATTTTCGAGTGCTCCTGGTTGTGCAATAAAGCGCTGTGATGCACCAAAGCTTGGCTTTTGTACCGCTGGCATAAAAGTATCACCAAATGCAGGCATAGTGGGCATATCTAAAAAGCCACTTAAAATAGGTATTTGCTGACTAAATGGGTGGCGTACCTTTAAAGCATTAACTTTGCCCCACTGCCAAGCAGCTATGTCAGAACCATGTTTATTAGCCAGCTTTAATTTTGCTTGTTCAAATGCATGAAGCTGCAATGCTTGCCAGCTTTCATGTCCATTTAGCCAACTGGGTGGTTTATGCTTTAATAATTGCCAAAGTGCAGGCTCAAAATATCTTTTAATATGGCTCAGTGACGTATCATGTTGCAGCATCATGGCTTCAACCGGCGCAAATGCCTCGTCTATTAATGCAGCTCGAAAATGCTTTACTAAGGTGTAACCTACAGATTCAGAGCATGCACAGCCTTGCCAATTTTCTAAATACGCTAATTCATTACTATACTGATTTTGTGGAGCCTGACTTAATAACTGTGTTAAATGCAAATGCCAAGGCGTCAAAAAGCGGGCTTCATTATCTTGTTGCAACTGATTAAAGTCTTGCTCTGTAAATTGCTGCTTAGCATATAATCTATCTCTAATTTGCTGCGCTCTTGCGCCTAATGCGTAACCTCCATCACCAAAACGCGAATGTTCAGAAGTCGACACAACCCTAGCATTAGCGGTCCAAAGACGGTGTTGTTCCGGGTTAACAACTTGGGGCCGACGCAACTCATTTTTTTGCCATAATGGCGAATGATCTGCTTTTTTTACGGCAATATCAGAGGGGGTAGTACGACTCGGAATTGCCCCTATCGGTTGCCACCCAGCATGACCTAATGCATCGACTACCATCAAGTTTTGTACTGGTATACCTACCTCTGGTGCTAGCCTCATCGCTTCATCGACAGAAGACGCACGCTCAAATTCCAGTAAGTTTAAGTTCACAGCATATGGTTGATGCGCTACCCAACTTAAGGCATATTGCATCCCATTAAAGCTTTTGACAGGGCCATAGTCACTCATCAATAATTTGTATTGTTCTGATTGCCCATCTGGTAAAGCAATGTGCTCAGTCACTTGCCAAGTGCGGGTTTGCTCATTAAGTTCAATCCAATCTGCAGTATCTAAGTAACCGTTAGTAAACCCCCAAGCAACTTGATTATTACTCCCGACAACAATAGCTGGTGCACCTGGCAAAGATACCCCTGTCACTTGATACGGCTGATCATTGTGCTGGTAATTTAGCTGTGCTCGATACCATATTGCAGGCACATTCAACCCCAAATGCATATCATCTGAAAGCATGGCCTTATTACTGTGTGTTAATTCACCGGTTACGGCCCAGTTATTACTACCATATTGAGGTTGCGAGGAAATAGCTTGTGCTTGCACTTGCTTAACCATGCCTTCTAGATTGGGTGGTATCATATCTACTTGTGGTAACTTAGAGCCATCTAAAGCAGCTTGATACTGACTGGGCTGCGTTAAAAACAAACGCATTGGTGCACCAAATAAGCTATCTAATTGAATAAGCACTTGATCACGTTGAAAATTACCCGCTTGCAAGTCTAGGTACATAGCAAAAATGACAAGTATACTGTCTGCGGGTTGCCAAGGTACGATTGGCGCACCCGTTAGCAGGTATTCAAAGCTGTCCAAACTGACTTGTGAGCGTGCGTCATTCACTCCTTTGCTGTATGCCTGCAAAGCATACTTTTGATGCTCAGGAAGTTGCTCTACAATACTTTCGCTGCGCGCTCTAAATTGATGAAAACGGATGCGCTTATCAAGGTTAAGTGCCGCCTTACCAAATAACTCGCTGAGTTCACCTGCAGCACTGCGCCGCAGCAGATCCATTTGAAACAAGCGATCTTGCCCATGAGTAAACCCTAAGGCATAAGCCGCATCAGCTCTCGTTTTAGCATCAATCACCACTTGCCCCAACGCATCCCGAGCAATACTTACATCAGCAGCAACTGCGTCACTAGCGTGTTTGCCATCTAGCTTTGGTAAGCTTAGAGAGAGTAAGCCATATAGGGTGGCAGTAAGTACTAAAAAGCCGATAATAACAACTGTAATTAGCCACTTCAGTAACTTGAACATATCCTTTCCTCGCAGAATTTTTAGTCTTTAATTTAAGCAACTCTTTATGACAGTTAGCTGATGGTTCACCATTACAGCATACATATTGCATTCAAGTGCTTATATTGGAAGTGTATTTTTTAATATCAACACTCTATAAACAGGCTATTTTTTTATTATAAAACATACCTTTTGATAAAACGCACTGTAGTCTATAGTTAAAAAACGCTCAACAACGCTCAAAAAGTAATGTTTGAAAATCTGTCAAATGCACCAAGGAAGACACGCTCCATCAAAATCAGCTTTTGGTTGCTGTTAGGTGGGATTGTCGTTTTTGGCTGGTACGTTGATACGGTTAATTACAACCGCCTCGTTCAAGAAGAAAAAAGCAGAGCATATGAAACTGTGAATGTTTATCGCACACAAATTGAAGGTATTCTTGCGACCAATATTCAGCTACTCAGAGGCTTGGCTGTTGCCATCGCTCAAGATAAAAAATTAACACAAAACTCATTTGAACGTATTGCCGAACCTTTATTTCAATCCAGCGGCGTATTAAGAAATATAGGCGCTGCACCTGATATGGTATTGCAATACATCTATCCACTCTCTGGTAATGAACAAGCGTTAGGTCTTAACTATTTAACCCATCCCACACAAAGTACTGAAGCCATACAAGCTAAAGACTCTGGAGAAATCGTGTTAGCAGGGCCACTAGATTTATTGCAAGGAGGGCAAGCATTAATTGCCCGCGTACCCGTTTCAGATAGAAATAACAATTTTTGGGGACTCTTATCTGTGGTCATTGATACCGAAAAGCTATTCTCAATGGCTAGAATGGAAGACCTGAAAAACCATTATTATGTTGCGATTCAAGGTAAGAATGGCCTAGGCAAGCAAGGTGAGTTTTTTTATGGTGACAGCAATATTTTATTAGAGCAACCACTGTCTTTAAGTATCTCTGTTGCATCAGGTAAATGGCAGTTGTATATATACCCAACTAAGGGTTGGCAGCCTCAAAGCGCCACAATCTGGCCATTTCGACTAGCATTAATCACGATTATTCTGCTCTTTATCGGTGCGTTTGTATTCTTTAACCGCTTATTAAAACAGCTACAAGATAACGCCCACTCCTTAAGTAGTATGGGAGCACTCGCAGAGGTGGGAGCATGGACGATTAACCTTAAAAGCAGAAACATTTCATGGTCAGAGGTGACTAAGCAAATCTTTGAAGTACCTAATCACTATCAACCATCTTGGATAGCCACAACTGAGTTTTTTGTAGCAGGCCATCATCGCCGATTAATGCAAGAAACATTTGATAATGCAATTAAGCAAGGCATTGACTTTGAACAAGAAATGTTGATAAAAACAGAAACAGGAAAAGAGCGCTGGCTATTAGTTAAAGGCAGAGCGATTCGACATGGTAAGTATACTAGTCAGCTATATGGCTCAGTACAAAATATTCATACCCGTAAATGCTTAGAAATAGAACGAAATAAAGTTGCTAAAAACAACGAGTTACTAGCAAGGTTAAGTAGCCATGAAGCCGTTTTAAATTTAAATTTAGACCCAGCGCAAAATGTTGCGATACAAGTTATTTGCGAGGGCCTTAAAGCACAGCGTGCAAGTATTTGGCTGCTAAACTCCGATGGTTCGCAGCTTATACCCACAGGCTTTAGTAATACTCGAGATGAGAACCTACAGCACTTTCCACCATGGCGGAAAAAACAGTTACCTGAACTTTTCTCTGCGGTTTATAAACAAGAGTTAATATCGGCTAATTTCGCGCATACACACCCATGCACCCAAGAACTTAAAGATAACTATCTCAGTCCATACGAAGTGAACGCAATACTTGGTCATAGTATTTCTTATAAAGGACATGCCATCGGCCTATTATGTGCCGAATATCAGCACCCTCACTTAGAGTGGGATATTACAGATGAAAAGCTCATCAAAGCAGTCGCCGCTACTTTAGGCAGTTTATTCGCTAGCCAAGAGCAACAACAAGCTCGTCAGCAAGCCGTTATGGAAAAAGAACTTGCACAACAATCGGCAAAAATAAAAGCTGAGTTTCTTGCTAGTATGAGCCATGAAATTCGCACCCCCCTTAATGGCGTATTAGGTATGTTAGAGATTGTCACAAACTCCAACTTATCTCCTTCGCAAAAGCACCATCTGCAACTAGCCCAAAATTCTGCAGACTCTTTATTAACCATTATTAATGACATATTAGACTTTTCAAAAATTGAAGCAGGCAAGCTACATGTTGAAACAATTGACTGCGATCTTGTACAGGTAATAAGCGATAGTATTAGCAACTTTGCGCCTCGTGCATTAGAACAGCATACTCGCCTCATCTTAGATACACATAAATTACAAGTTCAATGGGCCAGAACAGATCCTAACCGGCTTAAACAAGTACTCAATAATCTACTCAGCAATGCCATAAAATTTACCAAACATGGTACGGTTACTCTAACTTGTTATACCGAACAACAGGCTAAACACACGCGATTATGGTGTAATATAGAGGACACAGGTGTCGGTATTAGTAAGTCTCAACTCGGTAAAATATTTGACTCCTTTACCCAAGCCGACCCCTCAACCACACGTAAGTTTGGTGGCACAGGGCTTGGACTCACCATTGCTCGTCAATTATGTGAACTGCTAGGGGGCTCTTTGAATGCCTACAGCAAAATTGATGTTGGCAGTACGTTTAGTTTTTATATTGAACTTCATGAGCCACAATCAATCCAACCTATAGAGTGTAACTGTGGGGCATTAATGATTATAGACACCATGCTAAATAAAGAGGCTCAGCAACATAACTTGTTTGATGCATGGGGTATTAATGTCGTTCATACAGACTCTATAGTAAAAGCATTAGAGTATATACAAAGCCACCAAGTCACCAATCCTGACTTCATTATATCGTGTGCGCAAATTTCCGATGCAACGCCACAGGCACTTAAACGATTGCAAGCTTTAATCGAGCAATCTACTAGTAGCTTAGCGGTACTAGGTAATGAATTGACAAGTAATCAAGAGTACCCACCTTTAAAACCCGATTTATCATTACTGCGACCTTTAACACCTGCTGATATGCTGAAACTGTGTCAAATTGAACTTCCTGACTCTGAACAAAATGAAACTACTTTAGATATTAGTCACTTAAACGTATTACTTGTAGAAGATAATAAAATCAATCAAACCGTTGCCCTTAAACTGTTATCTAGGTTTGGGATAACAGCAATAAGCAAAGATGATGGTCAACAAGCCGCTGAACACTTAAAAAGTACGACTACTGCATATGATATTATTCTTATGGATTGTTTAATGCCTGAACTCGATGGCTATCAAACCACAAACTTAATACGAAGTGGGGGGGTTGGAAAGCAACATAAGCACACACCAATCATTGCACTTACCGCAAACGCTATGCAAGGAGACAAACAAAAGTGTTTAGCTGCAGGTATGGATGATTATTTATCTAAGCCGGTCAAAGTGGATGAACTAGAGGCAAAATTAAGACAATGGAATAATGAAACTAAACAAAGCGTCGCCAATAGCGTACAGTAATAAAAAACTATTGTGAGTCTGCATATGGAATTAAATGAAGTTGAGCAACGCATCGTTGGCTGCCTGCTAGAAAAACAAACTACTACGCCTGAACACTACCCATTGTCTCTCAATGCACTAACAAACGCATGCAATCAAAAGTCGAATCGCGACCCCGTCATGACTGTGATGGAATCAGATATTCTAGACACGCTAGAAACATTAAATACAAAACACATTGTAATTGTCGATGAAGGATTGTCTGGTCGCGTTAATAAATATGGTCATCGATTTTGCAATACCGAATTTAGTCAATTGCAGTTTAGCGAGCAGCAAAGAGCCATCATATGTGTATTGCTACTCAGAGGCGCACAAACACCCGGTGAGCTCAGAACACGTTGCGCTAGACTAGCCGCTTTTAGTCAAGTAAGCGAAGTGGAGTCTGCGCTTGAAGATTTACAAGCTCAAAGCTTAGTAAAAAAGCTAGATAGAGAACCTGGCAAGCGAGAAAGCCGTTATGTTCATTTGTTTCAAGATATAGCCCAGCAAGTTAATACTTCACAAATGTCGCCGCAGAAGTTAGACAGTAGTGAGTTAGATGCATTGCTAAATGAAGTAGAGCAGTTGAAAAAAGATCTCGCAGATATCAAACAACATTTAGGGCTTTAAATTAGCTGCTATTCAAAACATAATATCCCCAAATAGTATTAGCAATGAGGAGCATAAAATGCGCCAAGCGATACTGGCAGAAATGCAAGTACAACCACAAATTGATGTAGCCTTTGAGATTACTCGTAGAGTCAACTTTATCAAACAGCGCCTTATGTCGGCACACTGTCAAACACTCGTGCTAGGCATAAGCGGTGGCGTTGACTCATCGACATGCGGCAGATTGTGTCAACTAGCCGTCCAAGCACTCAATGAAGAACAAGATACAAACCGCTACCAATTTATTGCAATGCGCTTACCGTATGGTGTTCAGGCAGATGAAGATGAAGCCCAACTTGCACTTGACTTTATTAAGCCTTCACAACGTATCACAGTAAACATCAAGCCTGCAGTAGATGCTATGCACGAGCAAGCAACACAAGCAATATTATCCGCACGATTATCTATGCCAGAATCAACAGCGGTTGATTTTGTTAAAGGTAACGTCAAAGCTCGCCAGCGTATGGTAGCCCAGTATGAAGTAGCCGGATTAACTAATGGCTTGGTTGTAGGCACAGATCATAGCGCAGAAAACATTACGGGCTTTTATACTAAGTTTGGTGACGGCGCATGTGATCTCGCCCCTTTATTTGGCTTATCCAAGCGTCAAGTACGCGCTTTAGCAGAACATTTAAATGCCCCTGCAGATCTGGTAATTAAAGCACCTACCGCTGATCTAGAGTGCGACAGACCGGGACTAACAGATGAAGAAGCACTAGGTTTGAGTTACGATGAAATTGATGACTTTTTAGAAGGTAGACAGGTAACCCCAGAAGTGGCCGATAAACTGATAGTTATATATCAACGCACTCAGCACAAGCGTCAACCTATTCCTACGGTTTATGACTTACTTTAATTTCATGCTCTAATTCTTTTTTTGTTATTGATATTGGGCACATCGCAACACTTAATATGCCGTTGTGCCCGCCATCTAAAAGATAAACCTCAATATTTTCTAATGATTAGTCTTCATTGATATGATCGATAAACCATAACATGACGTAAAAATTACGTTATAGTTAACTTATTGATATTTTCAGAGGATAAGCGTTTTTAATGACTGCACCAATATTGATCACTGGCGCTGGGCAGCGTATTGGATTGGCGATAGTACAGCACTTTGTTGCTAATAACCAACCTGTAGTTATGACCTTCCGTACCCGACACAGTGTAATAGATGAATTAGAGCAATTAGGTGTGCATTGCATGCAAATAGACTTTAATGAGCCAGATTCGCTTACCAGACTTCAGGCTACATTGCACACTCATTACTCGGCACTCAGAGCAGTTATACATAACGCCTCCAGTTGGGACTGTGAAGCAAACAACCCAAACTTTGATACTCTATTCGATAACATGATGCGAATTCATGCAAAAATACCTTATCAGCTGAACCTAGCACTTGCTAATTTGTTACAAGCTTCTAGTTCTACGTCAGATATTATTCATTTGACCGATTATGTAGTCGAAACTGGGAGCCCAAAACACATTGCATACGCAGCAAGTAAAGCGGCACTAGACAATTTAACCCGTTCCTTTGCAACTAAGTTTGCCCCCAAGATTAAAGTAAACGCCATTGCACCTAGCCTAATCATTTTTAATGAACACGATAATGAACAGTATAAAGCTAAAACACTGAGCAAATCTTTAATGGGTATTGAACCTGGCTGTGAAGAGATCATCAACAGTATAGAGCTACTCCTTAGAAGCAATTACATTACAGGGCGTACTATCCCTGTTGATGGCGGACGTCACTTAAAGTAAACAGAGAATATTATGCACGACAACTTAAAAGATAGTTACAAACAAATTATTGCCGCAGTTGGGGAAGATGGAAGCCGAGAAGGCTTGTTAGACACACCTAAACGTGCCGCAAAAGCTATGGAATACTTAACCAAAGGTTACCATGAAACACTTGAGAAAATTACCAATAATGCGGTATTTACTTCAGATGCAGACGACATGGTATTAATTCAAGATATTGAGCTGTACTCAATGTGTGAGCACCACTTACTGCCATTTGTTGGTCGTTGTCATATTGCTTACATTCCGAATGGAAAAGTGCTCGGCTTATCTAAATTTGCTCGTATTGTTGATATGTATGCGCGCCGCTTTCAAATTCAAGAACAGTTAACACATCAAATTGCCAAAGCAGTCGAGCAAGTAACCGGTGCTAAAGGCGTAGGCGTGATTGTCGAAGCCAAGCATATGTGCATGATGATGCGTGGCGTAGAAAAACAAAACTCAAAAATGCGTACATCCGTTATGTTAGGTAATTTCAGAGAAGACCCTAAAACACGTAATGAGTTCATGCAATTGGTAAAAAACTAAGGATAGCCTATGCAAAATGCCATTATTAATATTACCAACCTGCGCTTGCGTACCTTTATTGGTTTTAATCCTGAAGAACGTGAAAAAAACAAGATGTCGTGGTTAATATCGAAATCCACTATCCTGCGGATACTGCCTGTGTAAGTCATGATGAAATAGAGCATGCACTGAATTACAAAACAGTCACCAAGGCTGTGATAAAGCTTGTCGAAGATGGTCACTTTCTATTGCTAGAAAAATTGGTCTCGGATATTTTAACTGAATGTCACAACCACTGTTCAGTGACTTACGCCAAAGTCAGAGTAGATAAACCACACGCATTACGCTTTGCTGATTCTGTGTCTCTGACGTTAGATTGGTATCAATGAGTAGCTAAATTAGCTGCTCAACTTTCACTGCAACCGCTATCACCATGGCGTATCTCACGCCTTTTCCAATTGTTATTAATAGCAGAAATAAGCGTTTTTTCATTGCAAATACACCTGCAAATACCGTAAGTGGATCACCAATAATCGGTAACCAAGCTAATAAAAGACTATAACTACCATAACGTTTGTAATGCAACTGTGCCTTATTAATTTGATCGATTGATACAGGAAACCAACACCGATGTTTAAAGCGCATTAAATTCATACCAAGCCAATAGTTAATACAACTCCCTAACACATTACCCATTGTTGCAACGAGCCAAAGCGATATCAAATTAACTTGATTTTCGAGCGCTAGGCTAGAGAGCAAAATCTCTGAAGAGCCCGGCAATAATGTTGCAGAACTCAATGCTGATATAAACAAGCCACTATACAGCCACATAATTTTTATAGCCCCTACATCAAAATGGGTTATTCTGTACGCCGATTTTGGCCATTTAAAAGGAAGATAACAATGATAAAAAAGATTAATCAGCTCATACTTGCATCAGCCATTTTACTACATGTTTCAGGTTGTTCATTGGTTCAAGCTAACACTCAACATCCGAAGGGCTATGAAACTTATATCACCCCTGGTGAGCAGTTTAAGCACAGCTCATTCACAACCATAAATAATGATATTGTCGAGCTTGGTGATACACGTAAACTCATCATTCTATTTGCCACTTGGTGCAGCGACTCACAAAGAACACTAAAAGAGTTACAAGCCTCACCGCTTATTAACGACCCAACCTTACAGATTATTGCTATTGGTCGCAATGAGCAACGCGAAACCTTAAAAGAATTTAATCAAGAATATAATTTGCCATTTGCGTTAGTTGCAGACCCAAGCAGAGAAATATATAGCCAATATGCTAATGCTGGTATTCCAAGATTGATTTTATTAGATAAGAGCAATAATGTGGTCAAAACACTGATTGGCGAACAATCGAACATTATTAATAAGCTGAATTGGTAGTATTTTAATTAACAAACAAAAACGCCAGTCAAATAGACTGGCGTTTTTAGTTTAAGTATTAAAGCTTACTTTTGCTTGCGACGACGTAGCGCTGCAAATGGAGCCGCAAGAAGCACTAGCCATGCTAATGAACCTGAAGAGCTCTTAGGCGCTGGTGTTACGTCAACAACTGGAGGCTGTTCAGCATCAGTATCAACGAGGTTAGTAATGTTAACCGTCACTTCTGCTGCTTCTGAGGTATTCCCCATTAAGTCAATGGCAGTAACAATTAGCTTCGCCTCGTTGTTACCCGCTTCAAAGTCAAGCAGCTCACCATTTGCTACAACAATTTCACCTGCAGCATTCACTGACAAGCCTGCATGTGTTGAAGATTGAAGATAAAACTCAGCGATATCTAATGAGTTTTCAACCTCTTCCGCCGCAAGTGTAGCAATTACAGTACCTGTCTCTGTGTTTTCCGCAACACTTACTTCAACACCATTAAGTACTGGTGCATTAAACGGCATAGGGTTGTTTAACACTTGGTCAGTCATTGGCATAACCGCACCAGAGAAATCACCGTTAGTTAAAGCAAATGGCGCCTCAGCACTAACATACGCTTTTTCACCTGCCGCTAGTGTTGTCACTGTTTCGCCTGAAGCCGTTACTAATTTAGCATTTGATGTTGCAAATTTAGCCGAGCCAGATAGCTCATCCTCGAAATCACGATACATACCTAAGTCATAACCAAAACCTACGCGAGATTCAAAAGCAATATCTTGGCCCAGATTGTCAGATGTCAAACCAATCAGCTGTGAACAACCAGTAAAGGTTACGGTATTAGAACCGCCCTCGTGAAGCATTGCTGTCACATAAGCTTCACCCCAGTTTGGAACACCATCGACTAAAGGTGCGATAGCAGTGCGCGAGCGCCCAGGGATTTGTGCACTACGACCAACATCGCTGTATTGAGCAAGCAAGTAGTCATGTACACCATCACTGTCAATATCTAAACGGGTTTCGTAACCACCAGCCTGACGCAGATGAGATAAGCTATCACGCAGTACTAATGAAGAAGTAAACCATAGACCTGAATCACAACTTGCGTCTTCATAGACATTGAAGGTAGTTGCAACTAAGTTAAATTGCTTATCTTCTTTTGACATCGCATCACGTTGTGCAACCAGTTGCTCAGTAATCGGCATAAACTCTTCAGCACCATTGTTTTCAACAGTTACTATTACCTTGCCATTTACTAATTCATAACCAAGCTTAATACTGTGCTCAGCTTTTGGTAGTGCGTGATACACCAAATGTAGGTCATGATCACCCTCAGTAGATGGGTCATCGAATACCAATGCACCGTCAAACTCAGCTAACGTAAGAGCAGGGCTAAATGCAGATAAATCATCTGCGTTTTGAGGGTTGTTAAGTTTCCATTCTGGTAGCTTAGAAGCGTCAACACTGAGTGTTACATCAAACTCAACAGTTTGACCCGCAGGCACAGTTACAGACTCAGGAATGCTCCAGCTAATAGCGCCAGTCTCTGTGTCATTTGCATAACGAGCCTCAGTACGAAGGTTGTATGTTTTCTCTTGAGCAGAGAAGTTTTTAAGTGTAACCGTTTTAGTATACTCAGCGGTCCCATTTACTTTAACTAAACCAAACGATAATGCTGCTTGGTTTGTGTCATATTGCTCTTGATGAACCCAAGCCGCTACTGGTGAACTAACTGCTTTTTCAACGTCGACTAAACCAGCACCAATCATACTGATAGGCGCTAATTCGCTATCAGGGTTAACCGTCAATGCTTCATTTGTAACATTTAGGTCAGCCGTATTCATTAATGTCGCTTTAATTTCATAAGCGTTACGCTCTGGTAATGCCTCTCTGACTAACGCAACCGCACCTGCGGTCATCGGGCCTGAGAATGAAGTACCCGTAGCTCCTGCGACACCGTTTTGAGTCCCCGTTGCAGCAACCATGATGTTAGTGCCTGGCGCTGTAATCTCTGGCTTCAATAAGCCATCCATTGAAGGGCCACGAGATGAGAAGTTTGCAACCGCACCAACAACATTCTTCATTTCAACTTTAATACTATAGGTTGCATTACCTTCGGTTAGCTGCGCTTTTAACGCATCGCCAGATTTCTTCGTAATACCTACTGAATTAATAGTTACTTTATCTGAACTACCACCCATTGATGTTGGCGTATTATCATCAGCATTATTGGCAATAAGTACAAATGCAGCACCTTTGTTCTGAGCTTTAATGACTTTCTCTGTGAAATAACACGTACCGCGATCTATAAGTACCGCTTTACCAGTAAAGTCAACATCATCGCCAAAATCAATACAGGCATCTTGGTTAGTTTCAGGGTATACAAGAGGAGCAACCGTATTATTCATTTCATATGAATTTTGTGGACCCCAGCTTGCACTTACAATGTCAACGCTTTCACCCGCGATGTTACTTTCTATAGTGATTGCATCTTCAATAGTCGGGTGCGTCATCGCACCTACAGATAATGCGTTAGGCGTTGTGCTTGGTCCGCCTATACGGAACGGGTTGTCGCCATCATTACCCGCAGAGATAACCATATTAACACCTAAGTCTACAGCTCGTTGAATTAAGTATTGAGTACCGCTAGCCGCAGAGGTACTACCGTACTCTCCACCTAGCGACATATTGATGACATCAACACGATCACTAATATCACCATCACCATTTGGGTCCATTGCAGCTTCTAATGCTGCTGCTTGAGCCTCACCAGGACAACCACCACCACACACTGAGTAAACATATAGCTCAACATCAGGGGCAATACCTGTTACCGAGTGAGAAACTGATGTTCCATGACCTGTAGGATCACCTTCTGCAGGGCCAATTGAAGGATCATTTTCAATTGGATCTGCATCGTCACGCATATAATCGTAACCACCTTTAACTTGACCCTGAGGCCATGATACGCTTGTAGGATCAGCTTGCGCAGCCTCATACGCTTCGACGGTGCCTGCGCCATCAAAGATAGCGTGGGTATAATCTATCCCCGTATCCAATACAGCTACTTTTTGGCCCATACCTGTTGCTACACCAGCAGCTCTAACTGGAGTCGCTTTTACATAATCAGAAGACTCCGCAATGTGCAACTCAGAATCAAACATCGGTAAAATCTTAGATACGCGCGGATCATTTTGTAATTTTGCAATTGTTTTTTCCGACGCTTCGATAATTAACGTAGGTGCCAACACTTTAGTACTACCAATTACTTTAGCGTTAAGTTCTAAACTACTGAGCTCTAGGCTAACTGCATTCTGAATACGTTCAATTTGCGCAATTGTAGCTCGTGCGTCACCAGCTTGATATGTGCCTTGTGCAAATAAGTCAGCTGAAGAGGTTGCTTTTAAAACAACCATGTATGAAACAGGTTTTTGCTTTTGAATGCTACTAACATTAATTTTATCAGCTTTTAAACTTGCGTACTGGCTAACTAGCTGCGCTGTTTGCGCAGAAACACTAGCAGATAGGATAACACCACCTACCGCAGCTGCAATCGCAGTCTTCTTAATCATATTAGACATCTTTTCCCCTAGGACTTATTGTTTATTATGTGTTGCTGTTATTTTTAAAACGAATGGACGTTTAATATAATGTAAATGTGTAGGTGCAAGCAATACGCCTGAGACACAAAATAAGAGTATCATTCACAAAAAAACAATAAAAAACTTTAAGTACCTGTTTATTAAATACAAAAAAATGTAAAAGAAAGTAAATGTCCATAAAAAATGTAACAATCTCATGATTCAAGGGTCATACTCTTAGTTAGGTTATAATTTTAGACACCCCTACCTCATAGCACTTGCCTCTGCAGACTTTTTCCGTAACACTGAATTTTTAAAATAGCATTTAATGGAGTAAGTAAATGAAAAAGGTACTGATCGTGGCATTAGCCACTGCTGGCTTTAGTACAAACGTCGCCGCAAGCAGTTTGTTTGAATCAAGTGAGGACGCAATTGAATACCGTAAAGCCGCATTTCAACTTATTCGTTACCAAATTGGTGATATGGGTGATATGTTAAAAGGGAAAATACCCTTTGATGCAAAACGTTTTGAGCAACGTGCAAATAATGCTGCACAATTATCAACAATCCCTTGGGAAGCGTTTATTGCTGGGTCAGATAAAGGTAATACCGATGCATTACCTGCAATATGGTCAGACAAGGCAACGTTCGATAAAAAAGCACAAGCTTTTTCGAAATATGCTCAAGAGCTTGCGGTAGCTGCACGCACCGCTGATAAGGCCGTGATTGGTCCAGCATTTAAAAACTGGGCAAAAGGCTGTAAAGACTGCCATAAATCTTTCAAAGATTGACACTATTTAAGTAAAGACCTAAACAATTATTGTATTTAGGTCTTTACTACATTATTTAGCCAAATAATGCCGTCAATGGTTGAATACCCCATGTGCTCAGAATGAGCACCGTCAGTCCAATAAAAATTAAATACGCCCATTTGCCCGAACGCATAATTGGCGCATGAGTCGCATCTTGATCTTTGCCTGTAATAAGCGTTTTAGCTAAATTTTTGCCTTTCATTCGGTAAACAGTGATTGCCACGATATGCAATGCAATAGCAATAAGCAGTATATCAAAGTTATCATGGTGCAACTGTGAAGCAAGCTCACTCCAAGAGTATGGCACGTAAGCAACTAATGGCCCTTCAATAAGAATATCATCTGTGCTCATTAAGCCAGTGAGTAATTGCACTATGATCAGCACAAAAAATACTAACACCATGTAACTGCCTGCAGGGTTATGTCCAACTGTTGATTCACTTTTACGTATTGCAGATAGTGCGACCTTAGGCGAGTGTAATAATGCTGTCAACTTAGCCGTATCACTACCAATTACCCCCCAAATAAGGCGCGTCAGCATCAAAGCCAATAACGTGAAACCTACAACAAAATGAACGTCCAGCCACCCCTCTTCTCCACTAATATATAGCGCTGCAATAGCTATTACTAGTAGCCAATGAAAGCCTCGAATAAACCCATCCCACACTTTTGTCATTTCGACTCTCTAAATCAATAACAGATGCGCCTACAATATCAAATGTTCATTTGAAAGACAGATAAAAGGCTATGATTGACCAAAATTATGTATTTAGCCGTATGGTTTTGATTGTGGCTTCGGATGTTTAAAATAGTAAGAAGGAGTTTACCCGTTTACGGCAAACCCCAATGAGACATGTTAAACACTTTGTAAAAGAATGCGATGACTTTTTTCAAGTGTCACAGCTTGGTGCTCTCCTAGCGCTGTCATGCCATGGCGCTCTAACTGTGTAACAATTGCATCAGCAACTTCTTCACCTAATTGGTAATCTTGAAAACGGGTAGGCATTTGCACACTATGGAAGAACAGCTCTGTTTTTTCAATCGCTTGCTCAATAGCTATTTCAGGGTTAGAGACATCTAATTTAAGTACCCGCTGCGCATACTGAAGTATCTTTTCTCGCTTCGCTTCTTTTTGCTCTGCCATCATACGTGGTAACACAATTGCTAATGTTTGCGCATGATCAAGGCCATATACAGCGGTTATCTCATGACCAATCATATGCGTTCCCCAATCTTGAGGTACTCCGGCGCCAATCAAGCCATTTAATGCCATTGTTGCAGACCACATCACATTTGCGCGCACTTCATAGGATGCATCATCTGCCAGTACTTTTGGCCCTTCTTCCATTAGTGTCAAAAGTAGCCCCTCTGCAAATCGATCTTGTACTTTGGCATCCACAGGGTAAGTAAGGTATTGCTCCATCGTATGTACGAATGCATCAACTACTCCATTTGTTAATTGACGCTTTGGAAGCGTAGTCATAACATTTGGATCAAGTACGGCAAATTTAGGTTGAACTAAAGGGGTTGCAAATGGCAGTTTATCATTCGTTTCTTTGTTAGATACAACACTAAAACTATTTGACTCTGAACCTGTTGCTGGCAACGTCAACACCACCCCCAGTGGTAGAGCAGCGTCAACCTCTGCGCCTTTGGCAAGAATATCCCAAGGCTCACCTTGAAAACATGCTGCTGCGGCAATAAATTTGCACCCATCAATGACTGAGCCGCCGCCTACAGCCAATATAAAGTCATAATTATGCTGCTTAACAAGCTCAACAGCCTGCATACAGGTTTGATAACTTGGGTTTGGCTCAATACCCGAGAACTCTCCCCATGAGTGGGCACTTAAGGCCTCACAGACTTGATCATAAACGCCATTTTTTTTAATGCTACCGCCACCGTATACCACCAGCACTTTTGCATCAGTAGGTATATTTGAACTTAAAGTTGATATTTGCTGCTCACCAAAATGTATTTGCGTTGAATTTGCAAAGCTGAAATTTAGCATACTGTGCTCCGTGGTTATTTATTACAATTTTAAAGTGTACGTTTAACACGTAATTATTAATGTCCAGTCTAGTCAAAGCTAGCCATAACAAACATATCTGAAATACAAATCACTTTTGCTGCACAGCAAAAATAAAGCATTTATAATATTATTATTGTATGAAAAACTGGTAAAGTGATGATGATTTGGCAAGGCCTCGAAGTATTCTTAGCGGTAGTTGAGCAAGGTAGCTTTAGTAAAGCTGCTGAAAAACTTGAAGTGTCTACATCTTACGTAAGTCGGCAAGTGCAACAATTAGAGCAACGCCTTGGCACGGTGTTAATACAGCGAACAACTCGCACCCAAAACTTAACAGATGCTGGCCGCCAGTACTCAGCCAAGCTTAAGGTTATACAGCAAGAGTTAATTGATGCGACCAATCAAGCACAAGGTGTACAAAATACGCCTAAAGGATTAATAAAAATAGCGGCGGCCGGTGATTTTGTAGCAAACCAAGTAGCGCCTCGTATAGCTGACTTTTTGAAGCTATACCCAGAAGTTACTGTTGATCTTGATTTTAACAACCGTAATGTGGACTTAGTAGAAGAAGGCTTTGACTTAGCCATACGTTTTGGCCAACTTCAAGACTCCAACTTAGTGGCTCGTAAACTGTGTACCCGCCCTATGACCTGGGTCGTCAGCAAAGGTTATCAAAGTCAGCATGGAGATATTCACCACCCATACGAACTACACCAACATAATTGCTTGTCTGCAACCCACGGCCGTTGGCGATTTGTCATTTGCCAACAGCAAGAGGAAGTAAAAGTCTCTGGCAATTGGAGAAGTAACAACTCTTTTGCATTGATTAATGCTTGCTTAGCGGGGTTAGGCGTTGCGCATTTGGCCAAAGACATCGTGCAACCTTATGTTGAACAAGGGCAACTCAGGTATATACTAGAACCTTTCCAAGTAAATGATGGGGCAACCTGGTTAGTTTACCCTCGTAAAGATCTCATGCCTTACCGCGTACGTTTACTGATTGAGTTTTTACTCGATAGCTTTGCAAAAAAGTAATACGTTCTTTTTAAAGCAACGTATCAAAGGAGACAATTATGTCACAGTTTTATCAGCTTGCTGCTAACACTTTACAAGGTCAAGCGTTTGACTTTGAAGTACTTAGAGGCAAAGTAGTATTAATAGTAAATACTGCAAGTCAGTGTGGTTTAACACCCCAGTATCAAGGACTACAAGAATTACATGAGCAATATAAGGATCAAGATTTAGTTATTATCGGCTTTCCATGTAACCAGTTTGGCGGACAAGAGCCGGGAGACGCTCAACAAATCCAGCAAGGATGCTTAATTAACTACGGCGTTGACTTTACTATAATGGAAAAAATTAAGGTCAATGGCGAACACACTCATCCAATTTTCCGCTTTCTCAAAAGTGCCTTACCAGGACTATTTGGCAATCGTGTTAAGTGGAACTTTACCAAGTTCTTGGTTGGTCGTGATGGTACACCATTGCAGCGCTTTGCGCCAACCACAAAACCAAGTAAACTAACTACTGCAATTGAAGATGCCCTTAAGCACACTTAAAATTACCGAATTAAAAAGGAGGCTGCTGCCTCCTTTTTAATTAGTCTAGATAATCAAAATCATCTTCACCTAAATTTTTGCGCAAACGTTTTTGTTCAAGATAATCATCAAGCTTTCTCTTCACCTTTCGCTTTTGCTTATCATGCTGATTACGACCGAGGTTCTCATACTCGTCATCTACAAAATCATCATCAAGCGCATCATAAGAAAATGTCTTACCCACAACCCACTCCAAATAAGTGTTAATATTAGTTACTTGGTGAAGCGCCAATAACTAGCATTAATTCTTCACCTAAATGATTATTTAGCTGGAAAATGCAAATCTGAAAAGTGAGAGTTTTTTATCGTTTTAATAAATAATTTTTATCATTGTTTTTATTTTGGTCAAAGAAGCTAAATAATGGTCAAAAATATAATGCAACTTCTGCATACAACAACAAAAAAATACGTAAACCACTAATATTTAATAATTTATTTTTTTGGCATTAGTTTTGAATAGTTATATACATATCATTCATCAGCAAGGCTTTATCACATGAAAAAATTAATCTTGGCAGCAACAATTACATTCAGTTCCGCTTCTTTTGCACACTCGCAAATAGATGGCTCTCATTTCCAATTTAGCTCAGATGAATGTGCGGTGAACTTTAAAAATGATGTTCGCATCACACCTGATGAACTATTCATTACTAATAGTGAGAACAATCGTAAGTTACGCATCACTGACTCTGGTTTAGTTTTTTTAGATAGTACGCCTATTTCATTAAGCCCCCAACAACAACTGGCAGTTGTGAACTATGCGGATGAACTCAGGGTAAAATTACCACAAGTGGCAAACATCGCACTTGATGGGATAAAAATAGCGGGTGTTGCTCTGGAAGAAGTGGCAGCAGCATTTGAGCTTAAAGAATTTAGTTCATTAAACACTTTACTTGGCGAAATAGAAACAGAGGTGAATGAGACTTTTTATCAACAAGGTGCATTTGTTATGGGAGAGCAAACTTTTACTGAGTTTGGTCATAACTTTGAGCTGCAATTTGAAACTCGTATTGAGTCTGCAGTAGAGGGCGCTATGATGGAATCAATTGGTAGTATTCTCATGGCTGTTGGCTCAAAAATGGTCAGCTCTGGCGGCGATATGGCAACCTTTGAAGAACGCATGAAAAACATGGGCCAACAAATTGAAGACAAAGTGCAAATGCAAGCTAAAAATCTTAAGCAACAAGCAAATGCATTGTGTGGCCAGTTTGAAGTGATCGCTCAAACTGAAAATCAACTACAACAGCAGATCCCTGAGTTCGCTGATTATCAGCTGTTTACCTACAAAAACTAATTCTATCTCCCTGAAATAGTCGGCATCTGCCGACTATTTTTTTGCTTGGTCCACCAGCTTTCCAAGAGTCGCGATTGCTTGCTCTGTGTGTTCATTCCACTGCACACCATAACTCAAGCGAATACAACTGCTAAACTTATTGCTGGCACTAAATAGCACACCTGGTGCTATGCTTATTCCTTGAGCTAAAGCCAATTGAAATAGTTTTGTACCATCGTATTGCGGCCCTAAATCAAGCCATAAAACACACCCACCTCTTGGTTCACTTACTCGTACAAATTGAGGAAAGTATCTGCGCAATGCCATAATCATATAATCTTTCGCCACTAATAAGCGCTTGCGCATTAACTTTAAATGGCGGTCATATTCACCACTGGCCAAATAATCAGCTAACACCCACTGGTTCATTAACGATGATGAGCAACTCAAGGCTCTTTTTAAGCGCTTGGCTCGGCCTATTAGTTTTGGTGTAATCAACCATCCAATTCGGTAGCTCGGGGCGGCTGTTTTAGAAAATGATGAACAGGTAATTACATTGCCGGTTTGAGAAAAGCACTGGGCTGGCTTTCCTCTATGTTCTGCAAAATGTAAATCGCCATACACATCATCTTCAATTAATGTCACTTGCTGGCTTTCTAACAGTCGTACTAATGTTGCTCGCTTTTGGTCACCCATACATGAACCAAGCGGATTATTTATACTGGTTGAAAAGACGCACACTTTTATATCATGCTTGCTCAAAACACGCTCTAAGTCCGCAAGCCATAAACCACCCTCAGGGCACAAGGGGATCTCTACAACTTTAAGCCCCAAACTCTCAATTAGCTCCACAATGCCAAAATAACAAGGTGACTCAATGGCCACAACATCCCCAACTGACGTCGTGCATTGCAAGGCGATTGCTAATGCTTCTTGCGCGCCATTGGTAATCACAACCTCTTCAGGGCTAACAACAAGGCCAATATCAAGATACCTTTTGACTATTTGCCGTTTCAACTCGGCCAAGCCATCCATTGCGCCATAGTTAACCATGCTTTGCCCTGCTTTATTCATAGCACTGCGCATGAGCTTGGCAAGCACCTTATCAGTGCTGGCCACTGCAACAGGATTTGCAATACCAAACGGTATAACATTCGGTTGATGAATCGCATGATATACCTGCTCAATTAAATACTGTTTATTAACTGCCATCGGTTGTGCCGATAAGCGCACACGCTTTGGCATAGCATGTGATAACTGTACAGCTTGTAAAAAGTATCCAGACTTTTCTCGAGCGGTGACTTTACCCTGCGCTTCTAGCGCTTGGTAAGCTTGCTTTACAGTTGGAATACTGACATCAAGTTTTTGAGCCATCATTCGCAAGGAGGGTAGCTTTTCACCTGCCCGGATCACGCCTTGCTCAGCCATATCCAAAACCAATTGCACTACCTGCTGGTATAAGTATGCGTCTTGCTGTTTTGATATTACAAAGCTCATAACCCCTCCATCTGTATAGGTTGTTTTTATCATTTTCTGTATATGGCATATACAAAATATAACTCTAAAATAGCAACTATTCCAACCTTAAAAAATAGTAAGTTAACGCTTACGAACTCTATAGGATTAGCAATGAAAGATATATTACTTTATATAATAACGGTAATGATCTGGGGCTCAACATGGTTAGCGATTGAATTTCAGCTTGGTGATGTGAATGAGGTTGTGTCGTTGTTCCTTCGATTTGCACTTGCGGCAATTTGTATGTGGATTTATGTTTTAATTAAAAAGTTGCCAATGCGCTACAGCCTAAAAGAGCATGGTTTTTTTATTTTATTAGCAATCTGTAATTTTGGCGCAAATTACCTCTTTTTATACTGGGCGCAAAATAGCCTCAACTCAGCTATGGCCTCAATCGCATTTTCGCTGCTATTAGTATTCAATATCATCAATACTCGTTTGTTTTTTGGCAAACCAATCGCCAAACGCATCTACTTTGGTGCCGCACTGGGTTTAATGGGGATTGTTTCACTGTTTTGGCAAGACTTAGCCCACTTTGATTTAGAAAATGCTGTGATCAGCGGATTAATATTCGCCTTACTCGGTACTTTGATTGCCTCATTTGGCAATATGATCAGTGTCCGTAACTCTAATCGCCAGATAGGTGTATTACAGGGTAATGCGTGGGGCATGTTATACAGCGCATTACTGTTATTTATATATATTCAACTAACAGGGCTGTCAGTGTGGATTACTGCAAACTGGCAATACTGGGCTTCTTTGGTATATCTAGCTATTTTTGGCACTGTAATCGCTTTTGCCAGTTATTTTTCATTACTTAAACGGATAGGACCTGAGCGAGCGAGTTATATCATTGTACTATTTCCGTTAGTTGCTGTTATGTTGAGTACATATTTTGAAGGGTTCGTATGGCAAAATAATACTTTCATCGGGTTCTTATTGGTGCTGTTAGGTAATGCCATCGTGTTAACGCCTTTTGACAAGCTTCGAACCTGGCTAGTCCCTTCCCCAGTAAATAGCTAACCAGCGTCAAACTAAAATGCCACATTCGTGGCATTTTCATACTCTTAAAGAAATAGCACTATGGAGAATACTCACTTGTGCAGGCGTTTTTCCTATAATCTCTCCATCAGCTTCAATATCTAAGCCTGGTGTGATGATATCAAAACGTGTCAAATTACGGCTGTATACACTTGGCTGCTTTTTATGCCTTGCAAACAACATCGATAAGAAAACTTTAACTCTTTCCCAACGTGTTTTTGGTGAAAACTGTATGCATCTCAATAAACCATCATCAGGGCTCGCATACGAAGAGCAACACACTCCCGCAGCAAAGTATTGCCCATTAGCAAACAATAACATCATCAAAGCTTGTGGTGTTTTATCAATCTCAGATTGCACGATTACACCCTCATAAGACAATAATGCGCTTAAACCAGCCCATAAATAACGAAAGCGATGCCTCGCCTCATTGCGCTCAATTTTTTTAACAACATAAGCACTATAACCCAGCCCCATCACGTTTATGAAGTAACGCTGATTTACCTGCCCTACATCAATTGACCTTGTTCTATCTAGAAATAGGCTCTGTCGCCACCGCTTTGTGGTGCGTTTAAACTGTCGAGTAAAGTCATTGCCTGTGCCTGCAGGCAAAATAGCAAGCTGACAATCTAAACCTACAATGGCATTCACGGCTATATTAATTGTACCATCACCCCCGATCGCCACAAGCAAGTCATGCCGACACATCAAAGTTCGCAGCTTTTCGACATCCAGTTCATAATGACCGCTTGTGTAAAACCAATCACATGATATTTTTTTACATGCTATTTGCGTTTTTAACCACGCAATATGTGCCGACGTGCTTTTTGCACGACTAGGCTTGACTACCACCAGCATATAAACCCTTTAAAAATAAAATTAATTAACCTGAATAACTATTCAACAAAAAACAGGGGGCCCAAGAAAAAAACCACCAATATACTGGAAAATAATAACAAAAAATAAATTACACTTTTGAATAAGTGAATAAAACCACATTAAACTTGTAAAAAACCATCTCATAAATTAAAAATACATTAGATAATCTTATCCGAAAGAGATAAAAAATATCGTTTTATTTTTATCCAATTAGCGCGCAAAATAGCCTTGTTTTCAGTCAACATTATAAAGCAGGAGTCAACATGCTTAATTCAGCTGCTGCGTGCAGCAACACGCAAGTCAACACCACACATACCGTACCAGCAAAAAAATCTTTTGACTGGATGTCGTTTTTAAACCGACTTGGTAAATTGCTCGCGTTAAGTCATGTAACGCTTTATAAGTAAAACTTTACTAAAAGTGCTGCACCTCCCAACCTGCAGCGCTTTGCCTTTTTAATTCAATGGCCCCTTCCAACTGTTTAAATTTACTTCACTTTTAGCCCTTAACTAATAAATTCAATGATTTTAGCTCAAAATCTAGGCAATCAGTAGAAAAACAGTTTACAGCAGCAATTTCGCTAAGTATTATCTTTGCCCATGGAGAGATGGCTGAGTGGTCGAAAGCACCGGTCTTGAAAACCGGCAAGGGTTTATAGCCCTTCTAGGGTTCAAATCCCTATCTCTCCGCCATATTTTACAGTTTTGCGCCGGAGAGGTGGCCGAGTGGCTGAAGGCGCTCCCCTGCTAAGGGAGTATAGGGTTTGTAGCCCTATCGAGGGTTCGAATCCCTCCTTCTCCGCCATTTCTTTTGAGAAACCGCTCTTATGAGCGGTTTTTTTATAGCTATTTTTTCGCCCATCACTAAAATATAGCCACCAACTCTTTACTTCTTAATTCAAATAATTCACATTAGATCATCGACTTAAATATAACTATATAAGTTAAAAAAGTTCTTTGCCCATGCTAGAAACAATACACTCACATTTCGTATATAATCTAGACTATGATACTTGCTTGCAACCACATAGATTAACTGAGTAAGTGGATTATGAATTTTAAGCAAAAATGGCAATCTCAGCTCTGTTACTTATTGCTCGCATCGAGTTACTTTATATTTGGCAAATTACTAACCGTATTTGCTTTTCAAGATCAAGTTTTGCCCATTTGGCTACCAGCAGGTGCCGCATTGGTCGGCGTGTTTATTTGGGGTTGGCGCTTTGTGCCCGGCTTAGCGCTAGCATCAGCAGCATTTAATTGGACTACTGCTCATGGCTGGAGTGTAGTTGCTTTGTCTTTACCAAATGCCATTGAAGTATGCGTAATTGCTTTTGGCGCCGTTTTACAAGCGCTAGTAGGAGGATACTTACTACGAGCATGGCTTGGCCACCCGTTACACCTACAAAGTCGTTTACATATTGGTTATTTTATTGGCTTAATTGGTATTGCGATTAACTTGATATCTGCCAATGTTGGGGTATTTGCATTAAGTTTTTACCACCCTGAATATAGTTTTGCTAATCACTGGAACAATATGCTTGCTTGGTGGCTTGGTGACTCTTTGGGTGTACTGATAGCAACACCAGTTCTGCTTATAGCGTTACAACCTTGGCTTACGAAAACTAAAAAATTACACAATGTAGCCAGTACCTTTGCTGCGTGCTCGGTGCTTTGCTTGTCGGTTGCACTAACAACATTTTTATATAACCAAAATAACCTTAAAAGCGCTCACCTCAACGCTCAGCGTGAAGTACAAATTATTGAAAATATAATTTACCGCTATGTAAATCAAAGTATGTTAGCAATACAAGCTCTAGCGCATCAACTACAAGCTCGAGAACAGTTTTCGAGACTAGAGTTTGAACAAATCGCAAAGTCACTCAAAACTCAGTACACCTTTTTACGCGCATTGTCGTGGAATGAGCGTATTGATCTGAGTCAACGGGCTCAATTGAACAAGCAACTTGCAGAACTCTATGGAGACGATATTGATATTAAAGGAGAGCCAATTATTCAATCCGATCCATTAGTCGTAGTTAAATATATTACACCACTGAATGGCAATTTAGGAGCATTAGGCTTTAATGTTTTCTCTAAAAACAATCGTAAGCAAGCAATTATTAAAGCGGATAAAACCACCGAGCCACAAGCCAGTGATATTATTTACTTAGTACAAGATAGCCGTCCTTCACCTGCATATTTGCTATTTTCACCAGTCTTTAAACCAAGTTCTTCCTCAGACAAATATGAAATAAAAGGCTATGCCACAGCCGTTGTGCAAGTTGAGACCCTGCTTGGCGAGGCACTTAGACAAGCTCAAGCACAGTTATTCAATATTGCCTTTTATGATATTAGTAACAATGATGTGTTTTATAAAAATTTTAGCTCAGATCAACTCATAGATGAGCACAATAAAAAAATCATCACTTTATTTTTTGCAGGGCAAAAATGGCGTATGGAACTTTCCGCCAAAGACGAGTACACCTCACGCCAGAACCACAAACTAACGCTCATGCTACTAATATTACAGCTCAGTATTACCGCTTTAATTGTTTATATATTGCTACTGTTTAATTACCAACATCACGCCTTAAATGCGCTTGTTGAACAACGTACCCGCTCACTCGCTCAAGCAAAGTCGCAATCGGATCGCGCCAATCAGGCTAAAAGCCGTTTTCTAGCCAACATGAGCCACGAAATACGCACGCCACTGAATGCTGTTATTGGTTTTGCTTCATTGGCCAGTGCTACGCAAAATAGCTGGGAGCTTCGCGACTACATAGAGAAAATAGGTTCAGCCTCAAAGACACTACTCAATTTAGTCAATGATATTCTTGATATTGCTAAAATTGAATCAAACCATTTGCAAGTAGACGCTCATCCATTTGACCTACAAGCACTATTTTCGCGAATAGACACGATGTTTTCATCTAATGCCCAGCAAAAAGGTATAGCATGGCAAATCATCCACAACTTGCCCGGCCCAACTTGGGTCATAGGTGATGAAATGCGCCTAGAGCAGGTGTTGATCAATTTATGCAGTAATGCGATTAAATTTACTCAACGAGGCAGTGTGATGCTTGACGTTGAGGTTGAATATGGCACAAAGCAAGTGGGCTTGATTATTCATGTGACAGATACAGGTATCGGAATAGAGGCGGATAAACAGCTTGCTATATTCAATGCCTTTAGCCAAGCTGACAATTCAACATCACGGAAATATGGCGGTACCGGGTTGGGCTTAGCCATTGCAAAAGAGCTCTCAGAACTTATGCAGGGGGCTCTTAGTCTCAAAAGCCAAGTTGGTCAAGGAAGTACATTCACCTTAACCATTAAACTGTTAAATTCAAGTGCTCAAAGTACACAGTTAGAACACGTTGATACGTCGAAAATACATTGCCTGCAAGTCTTAGTGGCTGAAGATAACCCAGTGAACCAATTAGTGATCAAAGCGATGTTATCATCATTTGATATTCAACATACCGTTGTCGCCAATGGCCAAGAAGCCCTTGAGGCTGTGAAACATCACCACTTCGATATTGTGCTAATGGATTGCCAAATGCCCATTATGGATGGATACCAAGCCACAGCGGCAATACGTCAGTTTAAAAATGCTGACGACCTCCCTATTATTGCGCTCACTGCAGATGTGATGCCTGAAGATAAAGCCCATGCTTTAGCCATTGGTTTTAATAGACACCTTGCAAAACCATTAGAGCGGGATAAGCTAGCAATATGTTTAGCCAATTACTGTTAACTCGATGAAAGTATTATTTGTTCTGTTTTTAATATGCTGGTGTGCCAGTACTAGCACTCTGGCCTCGTCAGATAAGGTTATGACACAAACTTGCTTAGATGTGATAAAGAACTGGCAACAAATACCTCAAGCACAACAACAAGGGTTATACCGTTTCGCACACGAGCAAGACCCTATCATCATTCCTAACAACATCGATGTTCCATTTCGCGACTATCTAGCCCAAATTAAGTCACTCATAGCAAGTCGCAATATCCGAGCACAGCAACCTTGCCCTATCCTCACCCCGGTTGCCAAAGAACTTGGGTATAATGCCGAACAGCTCACAGTCTCTGACCTTATTGCACCCTTTGAGTTAAGTCAAAATAACCAAAAACGTGCCATTTTACTTATTCACGGCTTAACAGATTCACCTTTTACTTTCCATTACTTAGCTAAGGACTTATATCAACAAGGATATAACGTACGTACACTACTGCTCCCAGGTCATGCAACGGCACCCAGTGATTTACAGTATGTCACACTAAAAGATTGGCAAGACACCGTTGAATACGCCATCACACGAACGGCAAAAGACTTTGAACAATTCGCTATACTAGGCTATTCCACAGGCGCTGCTTTAGCCATTGCACATGTTGCACAACATACACCAAGCAACTTAAAAGGACTTGCATTAATCTCTCCTGCCAGTGAACCTCACAATAAACACGGCTGGTTAGCTAAATGGATCGCCAAAATACCGTTCATAAATTGGATTGATAAGGATGCCGACCTAGACTTTGCCAAATATGAATCGTTCCCATGGCAGGCGGCAGCTTTAGCTCATGACGCTATGGCTGAACTAAAGTTGCACTCACTACCTGCACATTTGCCACTATTTTCTGCTTTTAGTGAGGTAGATACTACGATTGATAGCGTAGCTAACTTAGCAATGCTAAGTCGCTTTAACTCTGTCAGCAAACAGCCTCAAACACATATACTGTACTATTATGGCAACGCCAACAACGCAACAGCCAAATTACCAAAAGACTATAAGTTGATCACACCACAGTGCACACATCACACATGTGACAAAGTCATAGACATGTCACATATTGGTATCTTGCAACCAGCTTCGCATCCTTATTATGGATGGCAAGGTTTATATCGTAGCTGCAGCGGATATTTATCTGACATTCCAGAGTATTTAGCATGCAAACAACACCCGGCACCTTTGCTTGGCGAGCGCACTGAACAAAACACCCGTCATACTGCCCCCTTGCAGAGACTAACATTTAACCCTGCTTATGATGACTTTACACGCCAACTTAGCACTTTTTTAAATAGCACAATGTCAAACTATGTTCAGCCATAAATTTATCTCATCTATCAACGCTATTTCTTTGCAAACTTGGCAAGAGCTTGCAGGAGATAACTTATTTTGTAGTTACCCATGGATGCATACACTGGAAGAAAGTGGCTGTGTAAATAGTGAAACCGGATGGCAGCCCCAGCATTTACTGATTTATACTGAGAAAGTTCTCGTAGCAATTTTACCCGGGTATCTTAAAAGCCACTCGTATGGTGAATATGTTTTTGATTGGGCTTGGGCTGACGCATACCAGCGATACGGGCTGGACTATTATCCTAAATGGCTCTGTGGAGTGCCTTTTTCACCTATTACGGGCAACCGCATACTATGTAAAGCGCTTACTGAGCCGTTAGCTGAGTATATTTTTCAAACGCTCAAGCATAGCTGTAATATCAATAATTGGTCTGGCGCACATATCAACTTTTTTACAGAACACCTCCCCGCTAATGATGACTTTCTCTCGCGCCAAGGGGTACAATTTCATTGGCATAACAATAGCTATATAAACTTTAACGACTTTTTAAATACACTCACCTCAAGACGGCGCAAAATGATAAAGAAAGAACGTCAACAAGCGCAAAGTAATGCACTAACAATAAAATGGTTAACCGCTGATGAAATTGATACCGATACACTAGTCAGTTTCTACCAATGCTATCAAGCAACCTACCTCAAACGCTCAGGTCACCAAGGATATCTTAATCTAGCATTTTTTCAGCAGCTACTTTTAGCTCTACCAAAAGCGGTTCACCTTTGTTGTGCATTCAATGCCCAACAATTGGTCGCAGCCAGTCTTTATTTATGCGATAAACACACCTTGTATGGCCGTTATTGGGGAGCTTTAGAGGATTACCAATCACTACATTTTGAACTTTGCTATTATCAAGGAATTGAACATGCAATTGAGTTTGAAATAGAAAAGTTTGATGCAGGGGCACAGGGTGAACATAAACTAATGAGAGGTTTTAAGCCTGTCACAACTCACTCTATTCATCATATTGCAAACTCAATGTTCCGCGATGCCATTGCAGATTTTTTGCAACGCGAACATATGCACATAAAGCAATACAAAGCACAATGCTTATCTGTATTACCGTTTAAACAACAATAAACGATTATTTGCGGGCATTGTAAAGTCTTCAAGTAAGCGAAGTCCTACATGTTGTGCCTGTGAGCAAATCCACTCGAAGTCTCTAATACCGCTTTGTGGGTCATTCATTTTTAAATGCGCATCAAAGTGTGCATTACTATCACTCGTAAATTCCCCCCCATAATTAAATGGCCCATAGATACACAAAAGCCCCTCTACAGCTAAGTGTTTTGCCACCCCTTTAAAGAACATTTTAACTAATTCGACACTCACTATATGCATGGTATTTGCAGTATAAATAACTTGTACTTGTTCTATGGGCCAACCCTCGTTCAAGTCAAGTGGCAATGGCGCTATTACATTATTCACTTGGCTATCATCCAGCCACTTTTGAATACCAGCATGATTTTGAGCTCTGTCGCTCGTTTGCCATATTAAATGCGACAACTGCTGCGCAAAGTAGATGGCATGCTGTCCAGTGCCTGACCCAACTTCTAACACATGGTCATAATCCTGTAGATAAGGCTTTAACCTCGACAGTATAGGGGCCTTATTATTTTCGCATGCTTGAGAAAAGGGTTTACTCACATTAAATTCCTTGCACTTATTTTGCTCATTATTGCCCAATATTGACGCAACTCATTAAAGAACATACCGAGAAAGAGCTGCACAAAAATATTAGTTCATTGTTTTTGTGTAGCTTTTTTATGATGGCATAACATCTGCTATATTTATAGTGACATATAGCCACACGAGGACCTAATAATGTTTATTTCTACCATCACTCACATGCCTATTCGTGAAAGTGGTCTTATTGAAGCCCATGATGATAACTTATTCGTACAAAGCGATGATTACCGTAAAGAAGTACAAGATATTCTCACTCCTAATGAGCAAGAAGATGTGCCGAAGACGGCACAAGTTTTTGTCCTTGGTTACAACTAATCAAGTGTGTACTTTTCACTAAGTTTTTATCCTACTTAGTGGCTAACTATGTAATGCGTTATCATTACATAGTTAGCGAAAATTAAATTACTTACCAATTAAACACACCTTTTTTCATCATAAAAAAGCGCCTATCAACTCAAAAATTAGCGACGTAATTCATTAATACCCCAATACAACTGTGCTACCTTAGCATGCACTTTGAGAAAATAACTAGGAGCAATAATGTCACAAACACGTCTAGAAAAAGACAGTATGGGCACACTTGAAGTACCTAAAGATGCGTTATACAAAGCACAAACACAACGTGCAATAAACAACTTCCCCATAAGTAACCTTACACTGCCAACTTCATTTATTCATGCACTGGCATATATCAAGCAGGCAGCAGCGCAAACAAACAGCAGCTTAGGTCATTTACCTGCTGATAAAGCAGACGCAATCATAAAAGCCTCACATCTGATTATTGATGGAAATCATCTAGATCAATTTCCTGTAGACGTTTTTCAAACGGGATCTGGTACTAGTACCAATATGAATACCAATGAAGTAATTGCCTCATTAGCAAGCCAAATAAGTAACTTAACAATACATGCTAATGATGATGTCAATATGGGGCAAAGCTCCAATGACGTTATACCAACAGCAATACACGTCAGTTGCGCAATGCAAATCACTTATCAACTACTTCCTGCGCTTAAGCACTTATCTCAATCAATTAGTGATAAAAGTGACGCTGTAGGTAAGCATGTAAAAACGGGTAGAACACATTTGATGGATGCAATGCCTATAACATTTTCTCAAGCTCTTGGTAGTTGGCAGGCTCAAATAGACCATGCATATCATAATATTCAATCGCAGTTAAAAAACCTATGCAAGCTTGCTCAAGGGGGAACAGCTGTAGGTACAGGCATTAATGCCGATCCTAATTTTGCTAAACTTTTTAACAAAGAGTTAAGTAATAGTGTGGGAATTGAATTTAGCCCGTCAAGCAACTTCTTTTTTAGTATAGGCAGTCAAGACAGTATAGTTAACTTATCAGGCACATTAAAAACACTCGCAGTCGCAATTATGAAAATAGCGAATGACTTGAGGTGGATGAACTCAGGCCCCTTAGCTGGTCTTGGTGAGATAGAACTGCAAGCATTACAGCCAGGATCATCCATCATGCCAGGTAAAGTTAACCCCGTTGTTCCAGAAGCTGCTGCTATGGTGAGTGCACAAGTTATCGGTAATGACGCAACAATTACCGTCGCAGGTCAATCGGGTAACTTTGAACTCAACGTGATGCTACCTATTATTGCATACAATATATTACAAAGTATTGAAATCCTCTCTAATATTAGCCACTTACTTGCTGATAAAACCATTTCCAGTTTCAAAATTAATGAGTCAAACCTCAAAAAAGCATTAGCCAAAAACCCTATTTTGGTCACTGCACTAAACCCAATTATTGGTTATGAAGAGGCGGCGAAAATTGCTAAACTTGCGTATCAACAAGGCAGGCCAATTATAGAGGTTGCAAAGGAGCACACAAAATTAAGTGAAAAAGAATTAAAAACTTTGTTAGACCCAGAAAAGCTCACTCGAGGCGGCCTGTCATAATATGACTGTTTTTAAGTTATGTAGGTTAACACTTGTAACATGTATAGTTAACGGGCAAAATAATCGAAAAGAAAGGAGTAAATATGTTCAAATTAACACACACACTACTACTATCAATGTCCATACTTTTGATAAGCTGTAACCAAGTTACTAACGGTAGTGAAGAAAGCCCCAAAAACAACAGTAAAACAGACTCTCATCAAGCTACGGTTATCAATAAACAAGAAAACAAAAAACAGAGTAACCCGGTTGCCCCAGCAGAAAAGCTACCTAAATCAATTATCAGTGAAGTATCACAGCTGGACATTCAGAAATTGCACAACCAGTTGAAAACACTTACCCAAGATTTAAGCTGTGATAACAGTACACAGTGTCAAGTGGAAGCAGTTGGCAGTCGCGCATGTGGTGGACCAAGCAGCTACTTGGTATATTCAAGCAAGTCAGCAGCGACAGAAACGGTTAAGCAAGTGACAACTAAAATCACACAATACGAAAGCACTTATAATGCCAAGAACAATATGGTTAGTATTTGCCAGCATTTAACACGCCCTGCAACACAGTGCGTTGCAAGTAAATGTGTTAAATTAGAAAATTCGTCTCAAGAAACGTTCTAAAGAGCCACCATGACCCAGCAACTGCGCCTTATATCTATCATTTTATGCGGATTATTACTTAATGGCTGTCATACAATATGGACACCACAGCAAAGTACACTCGCCACACCTCATGCTGAGACTCTAAATAGTCTTATTGCTAATAAACAGTGTGATGCCAGCTATCAATGCAAAGTACTAGCGCTGGGTGAGCGACCTGCTTGTGAAGGCCCCAGCCAATACGTAATTTACTCAACGAAACATAGTGATAAGCAAGCATTGGACTATATCGCTACAAAAATAACAGCCCAAGAACGCCTTAAGAACAAAAAATCATCTGCGCAAAAAAATGTGCAAACCTGTCATTCCTGTTACACCTCTATGTATAAAGCAGCAGTGCCAAACCTATAGACCATAGCCTATTTAGTTAAAAACCATTGCCCTATTACCGAAATAACTACAACCGATAGGGCACACCCCCCCGCATACCATATATACTGGATCTCTATACGTCTCTTTACTAAATAAAAATATAAAAAGCGCAGAAAATAACTCGCTGACGTACCGAATAAAGAGAATATCACCAATAAATAGATTAAGTAAAGCGACACAAGAACCCTTATTTTATTTACCTGTCCCAATAGTAACGATAAATACTCAATATTGCACATAATGGTAACTACTCACGCTAATAAAGCTTCCTCCTTATTCACCAGAGCTAAATCCAATAGAACAAGTATGGAGCTGGATACGACAACATTGTTTATTCAATAGAGTGTTTTCGGGGTATGAAGAAATTGTTGATGAAGTCTCAAAGGCATGGGATCACTTTATTTCAATACCGGATCGAGTGACGAAGATGTGTA